>NZ_LSRW01000082.1:0-17800 GCF_003104955.1 Steroidobacter cummioxidans
TCCTTCGCTCGGAGAAGAGGCGTTGGTGGTTTGCGTCGACGGGAGCGACCTACCTCCTTCGCTCGGAGAAGAGGCGTTGGTGGTTTGCGTCGACGGGAGCGACCTACCTCCTTCGCTCGGAGAAGAGGCGTTGGTGGTTTGCGTCGACGGGAGCGACCTACCTCCGCCCGGCACCGGGCACGGCCGGAGCGCTAGCGCTCCTACACCGCACGTCCATGATGAGCCCTGCTGTTGCGGTCCCGTCCCTGTACCGCAAAGCTGCCGGGCGGAGGTAGGTCGCTCCCGTCGCCGCCGAAACGTCACAGCGGCGTCGCGCGTGACTCGGCTCCGACCACCAACCCGCAACTGAGAATTTGAGTTCGCGCTTTGTCGCAACGGCAGTTGCGGCCGCGCTAGGGCGCGGCCGCTCTGGCGACGTTGCAGCTGTCATTTCGGGGCGGTAGCTGTCGGGGGTCTCGTCCGGAAACCCCACCGAACAGCCACCGAGCCTCTCTTCTTAACCGACGTAAGATACGATGCAACCTCGCACACACGAGACCGCGCCGCCCGATGTCCCGCAGTTACAAGATCACCCTGCTGATCGCGCTTTATATGGCGCAGGGCATCCCGTTCGGCTTCTTCACCCTCGCGCTGCCCGTGCTCCTTCGCGAAGCCGGCTACTCGCTCACGCAAATCAGCCTGCTCAGCTTCGTTGCGCTTCCGTGGGTGCTTAAATTCCTTTGGGCGCCCGTGCTCGATCACACCGGCACTCGCCGCGCCTGGCTGCTCGGCTTTCAATTCGCCTCCATCGCCGGCGCCTTGCTCCTAACCCAGGCAAATCCCAGCGACGGTCTGATCGTGCTGATTGTCGCGGCGTTCGCGTTCAACGTGCTCGCTGCCTCCCAGGACGTGATTACCGACGGTCTTGCCGTTCGTATGCTCAACACGAAGGAGCGGGGGCTCGCGAATGCCATTCAAGTCGGCGCGTATCGCTTCGGCATGATTCTCGGCGGCGGCCTGCTTCTTAGCGTGTTTGCACGCACCAGCTGGCAAGTGACCTTCCTTTGCATGGCCGGCTTGCTAACACTCACTGTGTTACCGACATTCCTCCTGAAAGAGACAACCACGGCAGACAGCGCCAAGTACAGCGCTGGCGATCTTCTCTTCGGCTGGCTGCAGCGTTTGATGCAGCCAGGCATCCTGCGCTTCGCCGTCATCATCTTTTTGTATCGGTTCGGCGATCAGATGGTCGCCACGCTGCTCGGTCCGTTTCTCATCGATCAGGGCATGAACAAAGAGGCCATCGCACTGATGAAAGGTACGGTCGGCTCCGCCACCAGCCTGTTTGGCGCAATCATCGGCGGGTGGCTCGCGTACAGTGCCGGGCGGCGAACGGCGGTGCTCGCAAGCGGTATCGCGCAGGCAGCGTCGTACACGCTCTACATCGTTGCCGCATTAGGCATGGGCGGCGTCTCACTGCTGTGGGTGGCGACCATCTGCGAAGGTGTGATCGGCACGATGGCGACGGTCGCGTTGTTCACGTTGATGATGGACGCGTCCGACCCCGAGCACGCCGGCACCGACTACACCTTGTTCGCAAGTCTGGTCGTAGTGATGGGTCCGATCGGTAACGTCTCGGGTGCGGCGGTGGCCGACGCCGTCGGCTATGCGCCCGCGTTCACGCTGGGTTCGATACTGGCGTTGGTTGGCACGCTGCTGGTCGTTCGCATGCTGGATCGCAAGCCCGTGCCCGCTCGCATCGAGCAGGTGTGGCGGCGGGCAACGGTGAATTCTTAGCCGGGCAACTCGATCGTAAACGTCGAGCCTTCGTTCGGTTTGCTTTGCGCCCACACCTTGCCGCCGAGTCGTTCGATGGCCTTGCGCACCAGCGCCAGTCCAATGCCGGTGCCAGGATATTGATCGTCCCGGTGCAGTCGTTGGAACAGTTTGAAAATGTGATCGTGATATTGCATGTCGAAGCCGATGCCGTTGTCGGTCACGGCCAACAACACGCCACCCTCTTTGCGGCGACACACGACAGCGATGCGCGGGCTTTTGGTATCGCGCGTGTACTTCAATGCATTTTCCACCAGGTTGCGCAGCGCCTGCGACAGGCCACTGGCATCGACACGGACGGTCATCGGCTCGACGACCACCGTCATCATGATGCTGCGACGTTGAATCTCGTCCTGGTACGGGCTCAACACCTGATCCACCAGCGATGGCAGGCTGACGACGCTGGCCTGCATGCCGCGGCGGTCGATGTGCGAGTAGGACAGCAGATCGTCGATCAAGGTCGACATCTTCAGCGAGCCGTTACGGATGCGTGACAGGTGCTCACGCGCGCGATCGGTCAGCTCTCCCTGCATCTCCTGTTCGAACAAGTGCGCGAAGCCGTTGATCGCACGCAGCGGCGCTTTCAAGTCATGCGCGACGGCGTACGAGAATCCTTCAAGTTCCTCGTAGGCGCGCTTGAGCTCGGTAGTGCGCTCGCCGACGCGGTGCTCCAGTGCTGTGGTCAGCTCGCGAAACCGCTGCTCGCTGTGGCGCAGCTCGAGGTTTGCGTCCTGCAGCTGCTGATTGGCGCTCAGCAGCTGGTCGGTCAGCTGCTGCGATTCGCGCTGAATCCACGCCTCGCGCGCGCCCAGAATCACCGCGAACAGAATGAAAATCGTCGCCGACAGCCAGATGACCCGCGGCGTGAAGGTCGCCGAGCTGCTCAATGCCACGGCGATCATGATGACGATCAGCAACGCCGGCATCACCGCCTCGAGCCAGCGCTCGCGCACCTGCGTCTTGTGTTTGATGTCGTCTTGCTCGCGCTTGCTGAGCCACGCCTGCTCGTGCGCCGCGCCCGCCACCAGGCCGAACATGAGCAGCCAGCTGGCGTTGACCACATCGTCCGGCAAGTAGCTGTCGGTCAGCAGCGAATGCGCATAAGCGAAATTCGACACTGCATAAATACAGGTGCCGATGACCATCAACAGCATGGGCGTCCACGCTGAGCCCCAGCGGAAGGTCCACAGCGCGCTCAGAGTAAATAGAAATGTGCCGGCGACCAGCACGGTGTGCGCGATACCCAGCCAGAGAAATGCGGCGGTGACGGTGGGGTTCTGCAGCGCCGGCTCCAACATGCCCAGCACCACGGTAACTGCCAGGCAGCAAGTCACGAGCCCCAGGTTGCCCGCGTGCTTCAGAGTAAACGGCTCGCGCTGGCGCGCCTCCGGCAACTGCATCACACCAATCATGATGAAGATCGCGAAGCCGGTGTAGAAGATCTGGTTGAGGCTCGGAAAGGGCTGCTGCACCTTCAAGATCAAGTGCACATAGTTCCAGTGCAGCTGTCCCAACAACCAGCTCGCACACGCAGCGGTGACCCATAGCCAGGCGCGACGGCGTTCGGGCTCGACATGCCGGGCCGCGCGGAAGCAGCAATATGCGGCAGCTGCGGCAGCTAGAGTCCAGGCGAGATCGTTGATCCACACCTGGACGTCGTTGCTCGCCAGGTAGATGGCGACCGCGTACACAATCAGCCCTGAGAGCCAGGCGTACGCGAGCGCCCAACGCGAACGCGTCGTCTCGATCTCCGTGTTGAGCTTGTCTGCTTCGGCTGCCACGGCCGGTAGTATGCCTGCGATGGCCACGGGGCGTGCGTCCGTGAGCGGACGGCAATATCCATCGTGGGCAACCGCAACGACGTCAGGTCAGTTTGATGCGTTCTTCACCGCAGCGTTTGCAGCGCTCGGTGCTCACCAGACGACCTTGCTTCACATCGAAACGTCGGCCGGACAGCACTTCCCACTTGTGAAACCCGGACGAGCACAGCGTCTTGCCCTCGGCGCGCTTCTGCTTGGCTTTTTTCAGATTGATGACATTGGTCATGGTCGCGCGCAGGCTCAGTGCGTCATTGCATACACCACCACATTCACACCGACCATGTAGGAGCGCGTGGAGAAGGTCTCGAAGTACCAATCGCCATAGGCCTCGCGCTCCCAGCCGTCGCCGACATCGGTGTTGTGGGTGGCAAGCACCATGATACGACCATCGTCATCCAGCCACGCACGCATCTGCGGCGTATCGAGCGAACCGGCCGGAAACTTGTGCGCGCCCGGCGATTCGGCCGTGCTGCCGCCTGGGGTCGCGAACGGCAGCGCGGGAATCTGCGGCATTTCTTTGAGATCGAACACCGTGTGAAAGATGGGATGGTCGGGCGTGAGCACACGCCACTCGCGATTCGGTAGCACGGTGCGCATCACGTTGGCGAACTGTTGCCACTCGGCATCGCCCCAGAAATCGTCGACCCAGACGAAACCGCCGCGCTTCAGATAAAGCGCGAAAGCCGCGCGCTCTGCTTCCGTAATGACCATGTATCCGGGGTCGGACATATAGAGCAGCGGGAAATCGCCGAGATCCGGCGCGGTCAACAGGCGACTGACGGCCTTCGGTGCGACATTGATGCGTGTCAGCTGCTTGAGGCGGTGACTGAAGTTGTCATCGCCTTCCGGAAAGTCCGTCTCCCAACGCGCCCACACGCGGCCGTCATAGGCGTAGTACGCCTCGCCCATGCCACCTTCGCTGTCGTAGATGGCGCGAGCGATATTGAGACGCGACAGATCGGCGGGAATGGACGCGCGCCCGCCATCGCCAGTGATGAGGTTACTGCCTGCAAGCGCCCCGAGCGTCGCGAACGCGCCCGCGGCCAGTATCGAGAGTGGAAGCAGGTTCCTCATGTTTCGTGCCTGCGACCCTCACGTTCTAGCGGTTCCCCAAGCGACGGTAGTACTCGGCGACAGCTTCGCGATAACGCGGCGACTCAGGCGACGGCAAAGTCGCGTGCGCCGGTGTATCGCCTTTGGCGCGCGCCGCGGCGTTCAAAGCAGTCAGCTCGATCTGCTCGACAGCCTTCAACATGGCCTCGCCCTGATCCGCCAGCGGATCGCCGCTCAGCCGACGCAACTGATTGGCGTGACGGCGCAGCGCTTCGATCTCGGCGCTGGTCAGCTCGCCACTGGTCATACGATTGGTGAGATCGCGAATGCGTTGACTGATAGCGGTGGTCTGTCGAGCCAGCGAGCCGCTGCCATCTTCAAGGGTGTTCAACCCGCGTGCGGGCACGATCGGATTCCACGCGCTGAGCCCATTCTGAGCACCAGCGGTACCGCCGCGAGAACTTTGCGTTTGTGACGTGCCGCCTTGGCGCGAGCCCGGCGAGCCCTTGCTGCCATCGGCCTGCTGGCCTTCACTGTTATCGCCACCCTGTTGCTTGTCGCCATTCAAGCCTGCGGTACGAGTGTCGCCGTTGCCGGCCTGATCGCCTGGGCTCTTGCGCGAATCACCTTGCTGACCCGCCTGACCGGCTTGTTCCTCGCTGGACCGCTGAGCGCTCCTGACGGCACGGCGCAGCTCGGCAACCTCGGCGAGTAAATCGTCGGTCGTCACCGAATTGCGTTTATGCGTGCGTTCGGTCGATGCCTGGGCCGACGCTTCCTGCAGATCGCGCTCGAGCGTTTCGAGCGCATCGGTGATCAATCCTTCACGCGGCGCGGCCTCGCGAGCGCGGCCATAGTAGATCTCGGCGGCGCTGCGATTGAGGCGATACATCACATCGGAGCCTTCGATGTCACGCACGATCTCGCTCAAGCGCTGTGTGGTCTTGGGCGTTTTGCCGCGATGCTCGTGCACGGCGCCGCGCATATCGCCCTGCAATTCCGAGAGCTCCGCCGCCATGCGCTGCTTCGACTCCACCAGATCTTTGATCTCACGCTGACTCAGGCCGCCACGACTGCCGGTACGGAACGGCGAGTCATTCCCCTGCGATGCGGCTTTGTACAACTCGCTTTCGATGCGGCGCTGGTCCTCCAGCATCTTGCCGCTGCGCTCGGCGAAGCGCTCCAGCGTTTCATCCAGGTGCGACGAATCGGGCTTATCGATCTGCTTCAAAGCCTGCCGCAGATGTTTGCTCGCTGCCTGCGCCGATTGACTGCCCGCTGGCTGGCTGTTCGATGAGTTCTCGCCCTGCGACTGATTCGCCGCGCGCATCTCCTCCAGTGCCTGCTCGACCGACCGCAACGCCTGCTCGACTTCCGAGCGCTCCTGCGAGCTGCTGCCGCTGCTGCGCTGACTCTTGCTGCCCGAGCTGGACGCGCTCGATCCGCTGCCACCGTTTTGTCCCTGCCGCGAGTTGCTGGCCTGTTGCTGCGACGACTGCTGCTGACGATTCAGCTCATTGAGTCGACGGCGCAGATCTTCCGCTTCACGCCGTAACTGCTCCTGCTGCCAGCGCTGCTCTTGCAAAGCCTGGGCATTGCGCTGCTGTTCCGCGAGTTTCTCCTGGCGTTCGGCCAGCTCCTTCAACTTGCGGATCGCCTCGTTCAACTCCGCCTGAGTATTCTGCTGTTTCAGCTGCGATTCGCTTTCGTATTGGCTCTTCTCAACGTCCATCTCCAGCTCGAACATCTCGCTGAAGTTGCGTGCCGCTTGCGAGCCTTCACCGCCGCCATCCTGCTGCATGGACACTTGCACTTCACGGAACGCCGATTCAGCGCGCAGCAGTTGTTGAAGTGCCTGCTGTTCGGGCGTAACCGCGGCCTGCAACCGGAAGGCCGACAGATGTCCAGCCGCGGGCTCCATCAATCCCGCCGCACGTTCGAGACTCTCGACAAACGTCTTCACTCGTTCGTCCGACTCCACATCCATGCGTGCGCGTGTTCGTTGCGCCAGCGTGCGAGCTTGGGTCGATAGCGTCGTTTGGAAATCAGCCAGCATTCGCGCGCTGTCTTCCAGCTGTTCGCGAGTACGGTTGTTGCGCTCGTCGCTTCGCTGCAAATTCCAGGTGGCCAGCAGAATCTCGCGCTGACGCTCGGAGATCGCGCCTTGCTCGTCGGCCATGCCGCCACCGCCGCCGCCACCACCACCGCCTTGCTTGAACGTCCGCTCGAACGGCTGGACCTGCACCATGAACAGATCGGTCTGCACGGTCTGCGTGCGATCCTTTGCAACGGCGTAATAGGACACCAGATCGCCCGGCACGAGTCGCTGCGATTCGGACGCCTTCTCGCCCAGCTCTTCCATGCTCAGCAGTGACTCATTCTCGCTGCTCCTGGCGCCGCCACCGACCGGCATCTTCTGCCACTCGCCACCGTTGACGGAGTAGAGCAAAGAGACATCGCGCAGCTTGAAATCGTCCTCGGCCTTGATGTGCACCGGCACCTCTTCAATGCTGGTGGCGCGCCAGTCGCGGCCGGGCTTGCGAATCTCGATGGTGGGCTTTTCGTCGGCGACGATTTCGATGGTGTACTCGTCGCTCAGCGCCACGAACTCATCGGCGACGCGCGCACCGATCTGATATTTGCCCGGCTCATTGACGGCGATGGTGCCGATGTTGGCGTTGCCGTCGCGCTGCAGCTCCTGACTTTCGCCGTCGACGATCAAGGCCGGCGCGTCGAGGGGTGCATCGGCGAACACTTCGACTTTGACATCCGTTCCAGAGACAGCGCGAATGTCACGCGACTCTTCGTCAGTCATCGAGTCCAGCCCGGTCCACTCCGGGTACTGATACGTCAATCGCACGCGCTGAATGCGCGGCAGGTCGACGACGGCGATGTTGTGTTCGGAGCTGCGAACGCCATCGGCCTGGACGTAATAGGTAAGCGGGCCACGCACGGCATACAGCTTGAAGTCGAACTGACCTGCCTCCGCCAGCCGCATGGGCGCGGCTTCCCATTTGTCCTGATCGGCGAAGCGCACGAAGACCTGGGTGTGCTCGGGCCGGAAGCCTTCGACCGTCGCTGCAATCGCCACATCGCTGTTGCGCCGAACGGTCGTATTGCCAGGCTGAACCGTCACGCGCTTCAGCATGATGGCTGCCCGCGGCAGTTCCGCACCTAACAACAAATGACGGCTGCCGAATCCCCAATACGAAGGACCGACGCTCAACATCAAACCAAGCGCGACCACCGCGACGGCAGCGATCGAAGCGGCGAGCATGAAGCGACGCTGCGAAACGATGGCCGTCGGTGGAGTTTTCTCAGCGATCGCCGCGGCGTCCGCCGCGAGCAGCTCGATCAGCGGCGAGGCTTGTCCTTCAGCTTCACGGCGTCTGCTATCGAGATAAGTCTGAATGCGCCCACGCTCTTCGGGCAGGTGCTGCTCGAAGACTTTCGAGCCGTCATCCCGATGCAGCCGGCGCAGCGGCAGCCATAGCAAAATCAGCGCGACCAGCAGCAGCAACAACACCAGTGCGACGCGAGCGGAAATTGCGATCGAGGCAGCGAAACCTTCGCGGTTGAACAGCCAGACGGCCAGACCGGTCACCAGCAGCGTGCCGGCCGCGCCAACCGCGCCCGCACGCAGATAAATATGTGTGCGTAGCCGACTGCGTAGCTCAGCCAGGTAGCTTTCGAGTCGTTCACGTGAGGTCATTTCGGCACCTCGCGACGAATGGCCAGATGACGATTCGCCAGCAGCGTTTCCGCCAACAGCAGGATGGCAGCCAACCACAGCAGCCAGGGACCGAGCGATTCCGGCTTGACCTCGGGAGTTGGCGTAGAGGCCACAGCGGATGTCGGTTCCTGTGCACGCAGTGCCTGCCAGCGCGCGATGAAATCCGGCGGCAACGGGGTGAGATCCGACTCACGCGTATCCACGTTCACCGCCAGCCAGCGCGCGCCTTCACTGCCGCGAATTTCGTAGAACCCGGCTTGGTCGGGAATCAGACGGTCTGTCGTACTCTGCGCCAGTCCCAAGACCCGACGGCCCTGTGGATCGAATATCTGCCCGCCGCCGCCCGCGGTCAATCCGGTGGTGACAATCGAGCCGACCAGCGCGTTGCTGGTGGTTGCCTCCGCCTGCGTCAGGTAACTTGCCGCCGCGCCAATGAAATGAACGAAGAGGGGATGAATGGCGATGTCGCTCCAGCGCCGGTCGACTGGCACTGTGAGGATCAGCATCCGGCCGGCGCCCAGCGTGCGCTCCATCAGCAGCGGAGTGCCATCGTCCAGCGCAATCAAGGTCTGATCGTCGGTGGTCGGTTGGAGCGCACGCTGTCGGAAGAATCGCACCCGGTTCCAATCCGCAGCCTCGCGCAGTACCGGATGGCTGCCAGCGACTTCACCGACCTTGCCGGTCCGGTTCTTGACCTCACCGCTGTGCAGATCGCCGAGCAGCGGATCGTTCTTCTCCTGGCCTTCGCCGAGCGTGACCAGCGCGGCACCGCCGGCGGCCACATAAGAATGAATGCGTCGTGCCGCGGCGTTCGACAGGGCGCTCGGATCGGAAATGACGATCAGCGAATACTTGCCGAGCCCGCCCGAATCCATGGCATTGGCGACGCGCTGCTCGACCTTCAGTCTCGGCGCAGACAGGGCGCCGATGGCCGCTGCGAAGTAAGCCGTGTCGTCCGCCTCTGTATCGCGCGAGATCAACAACGCCGCCGGATCCGCCTGCTCGATGACCGAAAAGAAACGATCGTCCTGCGGCAACTCATCGCCGGGCTCGAGCACCACTTCGATCCGATGCGCGCCGGCACTGAGATTCAGGCCATTGAATGTGACTTTCGTGAACGAGGTGCTATTGCCGTGGGCAGGCTGCGAGACCGGCTGCATGGACAAGTTGGCTTCATGCGCAGTGCCGCCTTCGCCTGCGACGATCTCAGGCTGAGCTGTGGCGGCTGCGAGAGCCACGGTCTTCCTGGAGACTTCTTTGTCATCGACACGAAGAATCACATCGCGCTGCTGCGGCTCTGTAAAGGAGCTCCCGACCGTCGCTTGCAGCGAATGCGTATCGAGCGGCAGGACTCCAGCGCTCGCGATATAGATGTTGCCGGCGGCACCATCGCTCACATCGTGCATCACCAGCTGGGTCTGCGCTGGCAGCTGTAGATCCGCAAATCGCAGCGGCGCCGCGCTACGTTGCATATCCGAGATCAAATGCAGCACAACTTTCGGACGCGGCGAGCCGAGCCAGGAATTCGCGGTGTTCATCGCGAAGCCATAGTCGAGCCGCTCGATGCCCGGCTTCAGACCCTGCAACGACGCGCGCACTGCGCCGGCATTTCCCGCCGGCGTGCTCGGGTTCACGACAGCGACGCGCTGACCCGAGCCGGTCAGCAACATCACTCGATCCGACGAGGGAAGTTCGGCGATGACGCTTTCAGCCTCGGCCAACGCACGCTCCCAGCGACCACGGTGCTGCATGGAGAGCGATGTATCGATGAGGATCGCATGCAACTGCGCGTTGGCGTTGGGCTGCGGCATCATGCGATCCGTCAGCAACGGTCCGGCGAACGCGAGCACCAGCGCGATCAGCAACAGGATGCGAGTAATCAGCAGCAGCCAGTAACGCAGCGTCCGCTTCGCCGTCCGCTGGGTTTCGCTCGCTTCCAGCAGCATCAGCGATGCGAACTGATGCTGAGTCGGATTGGCACGCGCCACACGATGCAGCCATAGCGGGATGCCGATGGCGAGCAGTCCGAGCAGCAGTGCAGGCGCGAGAAACATGATTACGTCCGGCCTTCTCTGAGCAGCAGATAACGCCGGAGCGCGTTATCGAGAGGCTCGTCCGTGGTTATCAACATCTGATGCGCACCGACGTTGGCGGCGGCACGCCGCAACGACTGCAGGTGGTTGTCGAGTCGTTGCTGATATTCGCCGGCCAGGTATTCTGGCGAGACGTTCAGCGTTCGCTGCGTCTCGACGTCTTTCAGCAGCACCGACTCGCGCCAGTTCGGCCGCATCTCCTGCGGGTCGAGCAGCTGGAACAACATGATGTCGTGGCCGCGATACGCCAGCGGCTGCACGGCACGACTCATTGCCGCCGGATCGCAATAGAGATCCGAGATCACCGCGACCAGGCCACGCCGCGACAGATGTTCGCCGAAGCGCTGGAAGCAACCTTCGAGGTTGGTGCCGTTGCCCGGCGTTACCTCGTCGATCGCGTGAATCATTGCGGTCAGGCTGCCGGCGCGGCTGGTCGCCGGGCGGAATGTTCGTACCTGCTCGTCGAACACGATGAGCCCCACGGGATCGTGCTGGCGCGCGGCCAGATAGGCGAGCGCAGCGGCCAGGAACTTGCCGTACTGAAGCTTGGTGACGGAGTGCGAGCCGTAGCCCATCGATGCGCTCGCATCCAGCAGAATCATCAACCGCGTATTGGTCTCGCCTTCGAAACGACGGATGTACGTACGCTCGGTGCGAGCAAACACATTCCAATCGACGAAGCGAGGATCGTCGCCCTCGACATAGGCGCGATATTCCTTGAACTCCTGGCTGAAACCGTAGTGCGGAGAGCGGTGCAGGCCGGTAAGAAAGCCTTCCACGGCAGTGCGCGCGATCAACTCCAGATTCGCAAGTCCAGCAAGGGTTTCCGGCGGCAGCAGGCGATTGGAGGCTGCGACGCTCACCGCTCGACGACCTCTCGCAGCACTTCGTCGACAGTCTTGCCGTCGGACTCGGCCTGATAATTGGTGAGCACGCGATGACGCAGCACCGGCAATGCCAGCGTGCGCAGATCGTCCTCGGTCACGTGATAGCGACCTTCCATCAATGCGCGGGCCTTGCCGGCGAGACACAGGAACTGAGTCGCGCGAACGCTGGCGCCGTAGCGAACATAG
This sequence comes from Steroidobacter cummioxidans, assembly GCF_003104955.1. NCBI lineage: Bacteria > Pseudomonadati > Pseudomonadota > Gammaproteobacteria > Steroidobacterales > Steroidobacteraceae > Steroidobacter > Steroidobacter cummioxidans. The sequence continues at coordinate 11,588 of NZ_LSRW01000082.1, forward strand.
CGACGCACCGATTCAGGAGCGCTGGCTTCACGCGGCCGGGTGGCGCGTACCATTTCCACCGCTTTACGGCGCACTTCGGTGGACAGCGGCACCTGGCGCACCAGCCACTGAAATTTCACGATCTCCTCGGCGTTGGTGCACGCTCGCAGCTGCGGCCCTTCCAATCGCGATGTGTTGCGGTCGACGACTTCCATCTCGTGCTCGGCGCTGAGGTAATCGAGCAGCACGTTGAACAGGAAGCGATCGAGCTGCGCTTCCGGCAAGGGATACGTGCCTTCCAGCTCGATGGGGTTCTGGGTCGCGAGCACGAAGAACGGCTCGCCGAGCGTATGCGTCGTGCCGCGCACGGTCACTGAATGTTCCTGCATGGCTTCGAGCAAGGCTGCCTGCGTCTTCGGCGGCGTGCGATTGACTTCGTCGGCCAGCAGCACGTTCGCGAACAACGGCCCCGGCACGAAGGTCCAGCGACGATGACCGGTGGTGATGTCCTCTTCGATGATGTCGGTGCCGGTAACGTCGGTCGGCATCAGGTCTGGCGTGAACTGAATGCGCTTGAATGACAGGCCCAGCGCCGAGGCCAGTGTCTTCACCAGCAACGTCTTCGCCGTGCCCGGCATGCCGGTGATCAAACAATGACCGCCGACCAGCAGCGTCAACAGCAAATAGTCGACCACTTCATCCTGACCGACGATGACACGACGGACCTGATCGCGAATCGCACCGACGCGATCACGGAAAAGATTGACCAGCGCAGCAGTTTCCTGCTCGGTCGCGACGACGTCGTTCATCAAGTACGCTCCTCGATCATTTTCAGCAGCAAAGCCTGCGCCGGCTTGAAGTGCGGCGCCGTGGCGAGCGCGTCCAGCAGATGACGGCGACTGCCTGCCTTGTCGCCCAATTCACGCAAGGCACGCGCCATTCCATAGTGGGCCGGCGCTTGATCCAGTCTATTGAGTGCGAGCAGTGCCTGGAACTCGCGCAACGCTTCTTCGTTGCGGCCGGCGGTCAGCAAGCGCTCGCCGAGTTGTGAGTGCACCTCGGCGTTCAGCGGATCGGAGTAGTTGAGCGAGACCATCAGGTCCGTCGCTTCTGGCACGCGCCCGGCTTCATCCAGCCAGCGAGCCAACTCGCGCAGGGCCGTCGGATCCCAACCGCCAGCACGGCGATAGTCTTCCAAAGCAACGATGGCATCGACACGGCGATTCAGCTTGTCGAGCGCCTTCGCCAGCATCAAATGCGGGCTGTCGCCGCCGACCTGCTCCGGATACAGCGCCACCGCGCGACGCGCCGGCTCCACTGCATCCGCCCAACGTTCTTTCTGAATGGCCTGACGGGCCGCCTGGCTTTTCTGCTGCCACTCCTCGAAATTTGCGAGCACGTTCGCGAAGCGGGTGCGCACGAACGCATCGAACTCCTTGTCGAACGCCGCCGGCGCGATCTTGAACGTAGCCTCGATAGCCTGCGCCGTGGTGCGCTTGCCGTCGAACTGCCGCAGCAGCGCACCGAGCTGCTCGAAGCCCCAGCGCTGCTCGATGAACAGGCACACCAGGCCCGACTGCATGTACGACACCTGCACCTGCCCGGGATAACTCGGGCGAATGAAGCCGGAGTCCAGGTCGGCGACTGGCAGGAATTGTTTCTTTTCCAGCGCGGCGACGGCTTCCGGCGGCACGGCGACACCCGGCGTCGGGCCCGTGCGCCACTCTTCGAATACCGAGATGCCTTCGCTCAACCAGCGCGGCACGTAATGATCGGTCACTTCCAACGTGAACACGTGCGCCATCTCGTGCCACAGCGTGCTGCCCCAATGAAACTGATCCGTCGGGCGGCTGGACGGACTGTCCATCGCAACGACGTATCCGAAGGTGACACCGAGCAGGCCGATGCCGGGCAGCGCAGCCACACGCACCGCGAAGTCATCATGATCCGGATACAACTCGACGGTGACCGGCTCCTGCAGCTTGAAGCCGTAGCGCTGCGAGAAGCTCCGGATGCTGCGACTGGTGAGATCCAGCACATACGGCCGCAGCACTTCGGACTCTTTCTTATGCAGCCGCAGCTGCACTTGATAGGTGTCCTCGCCGACGACCACCGGATCCTCGCTGATCGAGAAGTCATTGATCCGATCCAGCAAGCGCAGCGAATTCACCGTCGTCGGGCTGTACGGATCGCCGGAGTAGGCGGTCTCAAGATGTTTGCGCGCTTCCTCCACATTGCCGAGTCGCAGCAGGTTCGAGCCCAGCTCGGCGTGTGCAGCCCACAGGTCTGGCTGCACTTCGACCGCTCGACGCAGCAGCACCGTCGCCTCTTTATAACGACGGCGCATGATCTCGAAGTGCGCCAGCTGCTGATACATGACGCCATAGCGCGGGTTGTAATCGAGAATGCGCTTGATCCACTGATCGGGATTGCCGCCGCGTGACATCTCCAACGACGCCCGCAGCGTATAGACCTCGAGCGGCGGCAGCTTCTCTTTGTTGACGACGCGCATGGCGCGATCCAGCGCTTTGTCTGCGTCGTCCAATTGGCCTTCTTCCAGATCCATCGAAGCGGTGAGCAAGTAGGCCTCGATCAGATCGCCGTCCTGCTTCAAAACGTCTTCGACCAAGGGCCGTGCTTGCCCTTCGAAACGCTCGGCAAACACGCTCGCGAGACCGAGCTTGGCGTGCGCATCGGCGGGAAATACTTTCAACGCCTCCCCGAACATCTCGGCGGCGTCGGAGTATTGGTGCGTCTGCAGATACAGGCGTGCCCATCGCACCCGCGGCTGCACCGCATGCTGATTGCTCTGCACGATGTCGCGGAAAATCTGATTGGCGCGCTGGATGTCACCTACCGCCCAAGCCGCTTCGGCCTGCACGATAGGTGTTTGCGACTCCAGCAGTTTCCCGTAACAGGCGCGTGCCTGCTCGGCGCGACCGTGATATCGATGATCGTCGCACGGCCGCAGCTCGGCCGGGCGGCGCGGGTCATAGTCGATGGATTGCGCGCCAGCAGCCGCGGCAAACAGCAGCAACACCAAAGTGGCAGTGCGGGTCATCATGGCGTCGCGCCTCCACCGGCTTTGGCATCGATCTCCCGTTGTAGCAGCGCCAGGCGCACCAGGACTTCTTCGAGCTGGTCGTAGTACTGAGTATCCGGCAGCGACGCTTTTTGTTCCTTTACGTGGTTCAGGTCCTGCTCGATCGCGCCTCGTTGCGACAACAGCGCTGCGACCTCCGGGTTGTCCGGCATCAACTCATCGGCGCCGAGCCGGGCGAGGGTGAAACGGCCGGCGTTATCCCCTTCCATGCGTGCGTGCTCGGTCGCCATCGCCGTCTCCGCTTTGAAAGCGGCTTCGATCTGATTGGTCACGTAGGCGTAAGCCTCAGCGGCAGTGACGACCTGGTCTTTGTTCGTGTCCGCCGCATCCGACGCGACAGCCTGAGCCCAGTACTGCGCAAAGCGCGTTGCCGTCTTTTCTCCACCATTCTTCGTAGCGGTGATCACCACGCGTCTCGGCTTCTGCCAGCGTTCGACGACAGCACCGCTGGCGCTGGTGGCATTGATGATCAGCTGATCGCGGGCGGGGAATTCATCGAACAGGCGCGCGAGGTCGCTGTCGGTGAGATCGGGGCCCGGCAGATTGAACCGATAGTTCGCGCCGTCGTAGCTGCCATGACCGATGAGCACGACGACCACCGAGTCGTTCGCGCTCATTCGCGCGGCGAGATTTTTGATCTCGCGCCTCACCGCCTCCGCTCGGGCCGCATCGCCCGTGAGCGAAATGACGTTCGCAGTATTACCCGCCGCTTTCTGAGCGGCGCTGGAAACTGCAGCGGCCTGCTCGCGAAATCTTTGTTCATACGACGGCTCGCCGCCCAGACCGGCAACGACCAAGGTGTACGTAGCTGCAGACGCGGGCAAAGTGAATGCCGTCGCCATCAAAGCAGTGATGAGGCGCGCTTTGCTCACAGGCGCCCCCATCGCAGTCGGAGCAACCACTCACCCAGCTTCAGCGCCAGCAGCACGATGAACACGATGGGCAAGTTCCAAAGATCCAGCATCTGTCGCTCGACGATGCCGGCCTTGGAATAAGGAATGGCGCCCGCCAGTCCGTCGAGCTCGCGTAGCGGCCAGTAGCGTCCTCCGGTGACCTTCGCGATCCGTTCCAGCAGATCGCGATGCTGATAAGTCGCGAAGTGCTCGGCCACGCCGTCGTTACGCAGAACGTGCGTCACGGCCGACCCGACTTCTTTGTCTCCTGAGCGTGCGGTCATCTCGATCCGATACAGGCCAGCGGACGCGGCATCGAGCGTCGCGGTGTAGCGCCCATCGCTCTGCCCGGAGGGTTGCATGACCTGCTTGAACGGCGCATCGCGTTCAGGCGCCACCTGCAATTCGACCGTAGCGTCGCTGATGGGTTCGAAGCGCTCGTCGCGCACTTCGGCTTCCAGCCGCACCGTGCGCTCGTCTTCATACACGCTGCGCTCGCCGTTCAGGGTGACCCGAGCGGGCGCGGTCGATGAAATGGCGTGCAACAGCTGGCGCCAGAACATTTCATGACTCTGATCGTCGGAGGGCATGCGCATTTGCCAACGCAGGGTGCTGGCTGTCGCGAGCACGTACGCAGCACCGCGACCATAGTGCTGCCAGATCAACAAAGGGGCACGGCCCGCTTCACCATTGGCTTCGAGCAGCACGATAGCGCCCGGTTTGAGTCGGCCGAGCGACTGGTAATCGGCGAGCGGCGGTAAGTTTTTCCAACGCTCCAGATTTTTGCGGGGATCGACATCGAGTCGGGGAATGGGCGACTCGGCACCGTACAGCGTCAGCGCCGCTTGCCCGGGACGCTGCACGAACTGTGTCGGTTGACGGCCGGTGAGCTGCACCGGCAGCGTTTGCGCCAACGGCGCGTTCTGCCACCCGCCGGCGGACAATCCATAACGGCCTGCCAGCATCAGCACCGTACCGCCGCGCTTGTCGACGAACTCTTTCAGCATCCGGTGCTGCTCGGCGCGCAGCCCGGCTGCTTCATAACTGCCGATGATGACCGCGTCGTAACCGAACAATTCGGCCGGATCGGACGGAAAACCATCGACCAGCTCGTCGGGCGAATTCACGCCCTGGCGATACTGCTTGTTGGGCGTGGTGCGGACCACACTGGCGACGCGCAACGCGCGGTCGTGGTCCACTGCCCGGCGCAGGAATTTGTATTCCCAGCGCGGCTCGCCTTCGACGTACAGAATGCTGCGTCGGGCGGCGGGCACATTCACTACCTGGGTGCGCGAGTTGTTGATCACGTTGCGCTCGCCCTCCAGCGGGTCGAGCACGAAGCGCAATTCATGCGTGCCGGCCTGGCCGGCGGGCAGATCCAGCGAAATCTGAGTGGTAGGCGCCTCGGGCCGCAGCTTGACGTCGCGGGCAGCGACCAGGTTGTCGCGATCGTAGACGCGCAGGCGCGCTTGAGACGCACCGTTGTGTCGGATACTGACCTGCGCATCGATGGTCGAGCCGGCGGGCGCCGAGCTCGCCACCTCGACCCGCTCCAGCTCCAGATCATCGGTCACTCGCTCCGGACCGAGGCCGACGGTGTGAACGGGCACGCCATAGGATGCGATCTCAGCGAGACGCTCCTCGCTCAGTGTGTCGCCATTCTCCGCGCCGTCGCTGAACAAGATAACGCCGGCGAGGGGCGCGCTGCCTGCACTTTGCAACACTTGATGGAGCGCATCGCCGATGCGCGTCTGCCGGCCGGGCGGCGGCATCGCTTCGAGGTTGTTCAGCGGCGTCGTGGTCTGCGCGAAGCCGAACATGCGCACGGCGAAGGTTTTTTCCAGCCGCTGCATGGTGCCGTTCTGCAAGGCGGCGGCCACTTCCTGCAGCCGCGATTGGCCGGCATCGCCGTACGCCATGCTGGCGGAAGCATCGATTGCGATGGCGAGCTCGTTCTCACGATCGCGCACCCGTTCGACATTCAGCACTGGTCGCCACAACAGGCATAGGACCAGCGCCAGCAACAGGGTCTGCAGAACACCGACCGGCCACAGCAGTCGCCAGCCCAGCGCCCGCCGGCGCCACAGCGACCAGGCCACCAGCGCGGCGGCTACCAGAATCGAAGAAATGAGCAGGCCTAACGGCCAGGCGCTCGCAAAATGCAAACGTGCCGGTTCGATACGCCCAGAGGGGATGAGTGAAGAGCCGCTCGAACACCGGTCAGTAATAGCTGNNTGC
>NZ_LSRW01000082.1:17805-18101 GCF_003104955.1 Steroidobacter cummioxidans
CNCATCNNACGCANGCCAGAATCCTGCTCAAATCGTGAAGAAGCCGTGATGACTAGTCGGAACCGCGGGCGGCTTCATGCGTACTGGTTTGACGTACCGGCAATCACTGCGCATTTCATCGAGCCATGTCTAGCGAAAATTCCTTTGCACGAAAAGCGCCAAGGCGCTGCGTCCCGAGACCATCGACCGGCACCGCGCCGTGGCCTCGCTCATGGAGGAGCTGGAAGCGGTCGACTGGTACGACCAGCGCATNGACGCCGCCACGGACCAGGAGCCTGTCTCTTATACACATCTGA
>NZ_LSRW01000083.1:0-15281 GCF_003104955.1 Steroidobacter cummioxidans
GCAGCGTCAGATGTGTATAAGAGACAGCCTCGGCGGTCACTTTCGCGCGGTAGTCGGTGAGCTTCTGCCCCCAGCGCAGAGCCCATCCCTTGTCGGCGAGCGAAACTCCGTCGATGCTCGCCTTGTCGGCCTTCACTCGCTGGCTCCAGCGCAGCATGTCCGGATCGGAGAGCATCATGATCAAGCCCACGGTGGGATCGTCATGAACCCCGTCGCTGACGCCTGCCTTGTGCACGCCTTCCCGGACCAGCATTTCCTCGGCGCCGCGCCAGCTCTGGTAGTACTCCGGAACGTACAGCACGCTGTGCGTGCCCCAGGCTTTATTGAGCTTCTCGGCCACGGCCTTCATTCCGGCGGCGTTGCTGCCACCGTTGTCGCTGATCAGCACGATGTTCTCGAAACCATGCGACTTCATGCTGCGAGCGATGTCGGTCACCAGCGCCTCGTAGGTGCTCAGCTCCACGCTGATGGTGCCGAGCGAGCCCATGTGACCGGTTCTCGCTTCGATGTCCCCTTCCGGAGCGAACTTGATGATGGGCGCGCACAGCGCGTTTCCCAACTTGCGTGCGATGGCGTCGCACGTCGCTCGCAACACGTAAGTATGTTTGCCGAGCGCCACCCAGGGCCCGTTCGGCTCCACCCCGCCGGTGGGGATGATGACGGTCTTCGTGCCGGCGGCCATGGCGTCGCGAACCTCCATCCAGGTCAGCTCCTCGATCCAGACGGAGTCGAAGGCCGGCAGCGGGTTGGGCGTGTCCTTGCAGTTATAAACATTTCTGGCGCAGGCCTGCTTGTCTCTGGCCGCGCGCGCATTCTCGTTCTGCTGTGCATTGGCGGTCGCAGCGACGGCGAGCAAACAACACAAGCTCGCACTTGCGAAGAAATGTTTCATGGTGCTCATCGTGCGGGTCCTCGAAATGAAGTCGCCTGAATCGAATGGCCGGCGCGGTAGCCGGACCTTCTTCAGTGGTGGATGAAGGAAAGATCGCAGCGGCACGCGCGATCGAGGCGGGGTCGCGGTTGCATTCACCGCCACCCCGCCGTTCGCGTGCCTGTACCTATGCGCTCCTATCGAGCTTTAGAAGTCGATACGAACGCCCGCCTGGAAGACGCGGCCCATGTAGTCGTGCAAGGCGTAGTTCGCGGGGGAGTAGAAGTACCCGTCTGCGCCCGGACCGTTGGCGACCACCGGCGGATCCTCGTCCAGAATGTTTCTCACATCCAGGAACAGATTCATCTTGGCGCCGCCTGCGTCGAGGTCGTAACCGAGCGAGGTGTCGAATACGATCTGTCCGTTGATCTTGTTCGTGCTCACCGTCCGGTGCGCGGAAGTGGACGGAGGACACGCCATGGTGCACTCGATGAACCTGTTGTCGTAGACACTGCTGCTCACGCCGCGAGCCGTGAATCCCACGCTCACCGGATCCAGGGCGTAGGACACCTTGAAGTTCCAGCGCAAGCGCTGCGGATCGCTGCCCGTGCCCTGACCGACGAGATTCCTCGGCGTGATGCCATCATCGGTCGACCTTTCGATGTACCGTGCGACCAGCAGACGCGTCGAGAGGTTGCCCGCTCCAAGCGACGTGCGATACGACGCTTCGAAGTCGATGCCTCGGGCTCTTTCCACGACGTAGTTGAAGGGCGAGCGCGCGACTTCGGTGATGTCCAGGCTGCCTGGTGCGAAGGTGATGGCCGTGCAGTACTGCTGGCTACCCTGATAGCAGCGGTCGAGGATTTCCTGAAGCACCAGGGTGGCGATGGAATCCTTCAGCTTCACCGACCAGTAGTCGACGGACAGGCTGAAACCGGGCAGGAAGCTCGGCTGCAGGACCAGGCCCAAGCCCAGGCCATCGGCCAGTTCCGGCGTCAGGTTGGGATTGCCGGTTCTCGGTGCGGGAATCAGGATCAGAGGCAGACCGGTGAACGGATTGGTCGCGGAGGAAAGGCCACCACCGCCGATGCTGTACAGCTCGGCGATATTCGGTGCGCGCGCATCCCGGGAGCGCGTGGCACGGAATGTCAACGCATCGACCGGCTTATAAACCAGGCCAGCTTTCCAGGTGGTGAGGCTCCCGGAGGTGCTGTAATCGGCCAGGCGTACCGCGCCGTTGAACTCGAGCTGGTCGGCCCAGGAGACATTTCGCGCGAGCGGCACGACAGTCTCGATGAAGCCTTCGGTCACATCGATGCTGGCGCGCGTCGTGCCGTAACCGCCGGTGTACCAGCCGCGAGTATCGGAGATCGGATCGTTCGAGCCGCCCGAAGTATCCTTGCGATACGCCAGCCCCGCGGCGATCGAAACCGGGCCCGCCCAGATGGAGAACGGCTCGCCGGCGATGGTGGCCGACGCCGCATCCTGCTTGATCTCTTCGTTCTTGTACTGACGCAGGCCCGCGCCTCGGATGTAATCCAGCGTAGCCTGCGAGTTCACGCCGATACCCATCGGGTTGTACGCCACGCAGCCGTTGCCCGGATCGGCAATGCTCGAGCGACAGACGATTTCGCCGGTCACCGGATGTCGGACTGCATCGACCGCCCGATTGAAATTCGCCATCAGCATGGAATTGTCGGCGACGACGTCCAGCTTCGCGATACCTTTCTGATAGGACACGTCCCAGTTCCAGTCGGTGCCGAACAGCTCGAAATCACCCTTCGCGCCCACGACATAGCGGCTGACTGCACGCTCGGCGTCGGTGGAGGCGCTGCCCAGGTCCTGATGCTGCGTGCCCATTTCGAACTCTGTCAGCCCGAGGGTCTGCATCTGCGTCTGCACGCTGGCGGGAATGAATGGGTTGTCCGCTGAGATCGTGAGACACGAATTGCACTCCAGCGTGTAACCGTAGTTGTAGGTCTCGCTGCGGCCGTGGCTGGCCTGGGCGAACACTTCGATGTTGTCGGTCAGCTGATAAGTGGCGTGCGCGAAAACGCTCACGTCAGTGATGTCCGGTGCCAGCGACAGGCCGTCCTCCGTGCCGCGCACCTGGGTCTTGTACCAGTCGCCGCCTCGCATATCGGGGTCGCTGACCAGATCGCCATATCTGAATTGATACGGCGCTCCGCCCGGTCCGAACGCAGTGCCTCGCAGCGGCGTGTTGGTGATGATGCCGCCGCGGATACCGTCGCTGGTCGAAACCTGATTGAGCATCAGGCGCTCCGGCTGGCCGTTGGTCGGGGTGTAGTTCGGGTTGTACATGAACTGCCAACCTTCCAGGTTCCAGTCACGACGATTGACCCGGACGGCCTTGGAATCGCGGCCGGACACGTTGGCGACGATGTGGCCACGGCCGCTCGCGAAGCTGGTGCCGCCGGTCAACGAGGCAGACACGTTCTCGTTGTCGCGCTTGCCGGTCATACCGCCGGTCACGCGGCCCTTCAGGCCCGTGAAGGTCGTGTCGAGAATGAAGTTCACCACGCCGCCCACAGCGTCGGAGCCATACACCGCGGAGGCGCCGCCGGTCACGACTTCGACTCGGGACACCAGGTCCTGCGGAATATTGTTGACGTCGACCGAGCCGTCGATATTGGAAGCGACGATGCGCTGACCGTCCAGCAGCACCAGCGTGCGGCTTCTGCCCAGGCTTCTGAGATTGAGCACGTTCATGCCCGCATGACCGCCGCTGACGTTCGCGACGGAGGAGCCCGGCGTCATGCTGCCGGCGAACACCGGCATCGAGTTGATCGAGTCGGCGATGTTGGGCGATGCGAACGAGCGCAGCTCGGCCTCGCCCATGACCGTCACCGGCGTCGGCGCCTCGAAACCATCGACGCGACCGATGCGAGATCCGGTCACGACGATCTGCTCTAGCGATGAGCTCGGCGTTGACTGATCAGCGGCATCCTGCGCGTAGCTGAACTGCGGCGCCATTAGCGCCATGGCGGCCAGCAAAGCCGTTGCGCCAATGGTCGGCGCCTTGAACCCGGGCCAGCTGTCTGGTGTGACAGTCAACCGGTTGGACTCGAACACGTTGTTATAAGGCATTCTAACTCCCCCTGATTTAGGTTACGTCCCCAAGCACAAAACCAGGAACCGTCCCTACTTCCCGCCTATGCCGTCATTCTGCATCTGCCCTCAGAACCGGTCGCTCGTCACATGCGCGAGCTGCGCACCCAGTTCGTAGAACGATTCTTTTGCCGCCCGGAAACTCGGGTTGCTCAAGTCGGTCATCGGCAGCGCCAGTTCATCGGCCGCAATACGCCCCGCAACCAGATGCGCCAGATTGCGGCCGAACGAAGTACCGGGCGCAATCCCCCGCCCGTTGTAGCCACTCATGGAAACTACGTTTTGATCGAGACGATGAAATCTGGGCAACGAATTGCCAGTCATCCCGATCCAGCCGTACCACTCGTGCTCGAACTCGACATCACGCAGTTGAGGAAACAATCTGACCAGCGCACGGCGCGCCCAACTGCGATGTATGGAGGTCCCCGTGCCACGCAGGGCACCCACGCTCCCGAAGATCAAGCGTCCTTCGGCGTCGAGGCGCAGCGATGACAGCACCGAGCGGGTGTCCCAGATGCCGTGTCGCTCCGGGAGGATGGAGGCCAGCAACGAATCGCTGAGCCGCCGGGTCGCCATGTTGAAGTACGGCAATCGAACCAGCTCGTCTTGCAGAGCTTTCCACGGGTCTTGCGAATACGCGTTGGTGGCTACGACCACCCACGGCGCGGTGACGCAGCCATGCTTGGTTCTGATCCGCCAGTTGCCTGCGCCGCGCTCCGCGGAGACGACTGGGCTCGATGTATGAATCGTGGCGCCACGCGAAATCGCGGCTCGCGCCAGCCCGCGCACATATGCAAGCGGTTGAATCGTTCCGGCTCTGCGATCGAGAAGCGCGCCTCTATACGCGGACGATCCGATCGTTTCTCGTGCACTCTTCTCGTCGAGCAATTCCACCGGCGCGCCCAGAGCTTTCCATTGCCGCTCGCGCTCGATGATGTCCTTCAGACCGCTCGCGCCCACGGCACAGTGCAGAGTTCCGCTGTGAACGGCCTGGCAATCCATGCCGTACTGTTCGACGAGCTGAAAGACCAGCGCGGGCGCGCCGCTCAGCTGATCGAGCAGCCGTCCGCCGAGTTTCTCACCCAGGCCGTCGCAAACCTCAGAGGGTTTGACCCACATGCCGGCATTCACCAGACCGACGTTGCGACCCGAGCCGCCGAAGCCGATCTCACGCGCCTCGAGCACCACTGCTCGTGCGCCATCCTCCGCAAGATGCAACGCGGTCGAAAGACCTGTGAATCCTGCGCCGATGACGATCGCGTCCGCCGCGGTATCCCCGTCCAACATCGTGGTCGAGGGCGCCGGCGGTGCGGATGCCTCCCAAAGGCCGTGTGTCCGAGGATCATTCTGCAAGGGCGAACACTCGTACTCTGATTAAGAATTTTTCTGGTGCCGACGAGCTGGAGTGTTACGCCTGGCTCAAACGATGAAAATCGCCATTACAGCAACAGGTGATTCAAAATCGGAATGACTTCGGCGCGGAAATATTTCGCTACACTCGGCCCGGCTTTCCCGGCACCCATGACGCAGATATCCAGAATGAAGATGCTCAACGCAGCAGCGGTCGCGCGATCGCTACCTTACGATCGGCTCATCGACGCACTGGAAAATGCGTTTCGCGGTGAAGTCGAAGTACCCGACCGGACGCAGCACCAGATACAGAGCCCCGGGCACCCTCCGGGCACGCTGCTGCTGATGCCCGCATGGCAAGTCGGCGGGGTGCTGGGCATCAAGATCGTCACCGTTTTCCCAGGGAACCTCGCGAACAACCAGCCCTCGGTCGGCGCCACCTACCTGTTGTTGAATGCAACGAACGGTCAGGTGCTGGGGATGCTGGATGGAGCCGAGCTCACCGCGCGACGAACCGCAGCAGCTTCGGCACTCGCCTCGAAGTATTTGTCGCGCACGGACGCTTCGACTTTGCTCGTGGTCGGCACCGGCAAGCTGGCGCCGCATTTGATTCGTGCGCACGCCACTGTGCGGGCGCTGAAGAGCGTGTTGATCTGGGGACGCAAGCCGGAAAGCGCGCGGCAACTGGCTGCCAGCTTCGGTAACGAACCGTATACGGTAACGACAGTTCAAGATCTCCAGGCAGCAGTGCAGAGCGCCGACATCGTTTCGTGCGCGACGCTCGCAACCGAGCCGCTGATTGCCGGACGGTGGCTGCGTGATGGACAGCATCTGGACCTGGTCGGATCGTTCACACCGGAAATGAGAGAAGCGGATGTGGAGGCAGTGCTGGTGTCCGACGTATATGTCGACACTCGCGCCGGCGCCCTGGTCGAAGCCGGTGAAATCGTGCAGGCACTGGCCAGCGGCAACTTCAAGAAAACCGATGTCGTCGGCGACCTCTTCGACCTAACGCGCGGCACCTGCGAGCCGCGCCGCTCACCGAAGGCGATCACACTATTCAAGTCTGTCGGCTCGGCCATCGAGGACCTGGCAGCAGCGGAACTCGCGACACAACCTGGAAACCGATCATGAACAAGAGTCTTCGAGCCGCCGCCCTCTGCGTCGGCTTCAGTTTCGCCGCCGGCTGCACGACAGACGGCGGCACACGCGGGCCCATGGAATATTTTTCTGCGGAAGATCCCGGTGCGGCGTACTCAAATGCCGTGCGCGTGGGCGACGTACTTTATCTCGCAGGACAGATCGGCATTCGTCCCGATGGCAGCATTCCAGAAGGTATCGAGGAACAAACGCGTCTCGCGCTGGAAAACATGTCGGCGCAACTGCAGTCGCTCGGCAGCAGCATGGACAACGTATTCAACTGCGCCGCCATGCTGACCGACATGTCGACCTGGGGCGAGTTCAACAAGGTCTACGCGAGCTTCTTCAAGTCGGGCCGCCTGCCCGCTCGCTCCTCGTTCGGCGTTGCGGGGCTGGCGCTGAAGGAGCTGAAGGTGGAGCTCGTGTGCCAGGCGTACAGCCCGCGATAATCCCTGCCGCAAAAAAAAACGATCACGAAGCTCGTAGCTTCGTGATCGTGATCAATCAAGCTAACGCACTGCCCTCGCCCAAGCGCGCGCCGGCCACGCCAGTAGCGACGTTGCGCTCGTGCTCCGCGAGGCAAGCCTTGCGGTAGTCGCCGTTGATGGAAGCACAGGACACACAGATCGCCGGACTGCCGGCGACACTGGGGTCACGGTCCATCTCCACTGCGATGTAACTATGATCGCAGACGTGACACTTCACGCGCGCCTCCCAGGCGTTGTCGACTTCATCTCGCGGATCGCCGCCCCTCTGCAGCAGCAGCTTACGGCGCTGACTGCGATAGGTCGCCGCGAACAGGATTCCGCTGACGGCGAACGTCAACGGAGTCGACCACTCGACGCCCGCGACGCCGCCAAACTGATAGAACAGCACACCGAGCAAGGAGCTGCCGATCCAGATCCAGGCACCGGCGCTGAAACTCGCCAGACGACCGGGGCGAAACTCGGTCAGCTTGTCCTTGTCCAAAATCACGTGCACCAGCAGGATGGCCACCCAGGAAGCGATGAAAGCGCCCTGCCAGGCGAGCGCGACCAGCAGATAGCTCAACACGTCGGTGAGCATGAAAACATAGATGATGGCGCCGCAGATGAGCACCGATCCGACGCGGGAGATCTTGCGACGGAACAACTTCGTCCACAGATCTTCCATGTTGGTTGAGGCGACGTAGAAGTTGGCGGTATTGATTCGCGCCTGAGTGACCCAGACCAGCAGCAGGCCCCAGCCGCCCATCAGCATGATGATGAACTCCACGATGGTTTCCGCGGAAACCGACCCGGACAGACCGGCCGCATACGCGATGTAGATTCCGAGCAGACCGTTGGCGAGATAACAGAAGACGTAGAAGACCGGCCCGAAAGTATTCGTGCCGTTGACCTTCACGTCTTCGACTTTGCCGAAGCGCGCGAAGTCGAGCGTGAACATGATCAGCACCAGCACGCCGAGGTAGACGAAGAACGCGTACAGCCAGCCGGGTGCGGTGAGTTCGGGAGTGCTGGCCGGCATGTGCGTCAGCCATCCGGCGGTATCGACCTTCTGCCTGGCCAGGAACACGACCAGGATCAAGCCCAGCCAGTAGATGGGCAGCAGCACCGCGTTGTACTTGTCCATCCAGCGCCGGATGCCGCCGATGACCAGCGGCAGGTTCATCGCGACCGCAATCGCGTACCAGATGCGAATGTCGAGGACGCCGAAGTAGGCATGGAAAGCGTGAGCGATCATGCTGCTTTCGAACACCGCGTAATACATCGCAGTGGCAGCGAGGATCAGCGGAGCGACGATGGAGCCGTTCGCGCCGAACAAGCGTTGCGAGACCAGAGCGACGGTCAATCCCGTTTCGGTCGCGTATTTCGACGTGACGTAACCCAGGAACCCGTAGACGGCGCAGGCGAGCACGATGCCTATCAGCGTATCCACCGTGCCGACCACGGCCGCGAGCGTTGCCGCCGTAACGAGATAGAACATGCCGCTCACCAGCGAGTACCACGACATCGACAGCGATTTCTTGCTGGCCCGCCACGAGTGCGGAACGACATGCATCGTGTAGTCTTCAGTCGCCGCCTCTGCCACGACGCGAGGGTCGTCGGTGAAGCTCACGACCAGCGGCAACGGCTCCTGCTCAGGAGCGGACATGTTTGTTCTTTTCAACCGACGATCCCCCATCGCGCCTGAAGCGCGTATCGCAGTGACTCTGCCGCGGCGATTAGCCGATCTTGCACTTTACTTTTCTGAATCCTTCCACGGCCACGTCGGCCAGGGCATCGATTTCGGCGTCGGTCATCGCCGTGGACAACATACCGGCGCCAGTCTCGGTAAGCAACATGCCGCCTCGAAGCATGTGCTCGACGAAAACATTGCGCATTGATTTCTCAACTTTCGACTCATACGTGTCACGATAACTCAACGGCGGCGTCTGCTTCATGTGAATGCGGAAAAGAGACGCGACGCCGGTGACGCATGCCGGAGCATCCGCGATCCGGATGGCTTCGGTGAGTCGCGCGCGCGCCCGATCGCCCAACTCGTTCAATCGAGCGACCGCAGCCCGATCGAAGGCGCGCATCGCCGTCAGGCCGGCGACCATCGTAATGGGGTTGGCCGAGAACGTTCCCGAATGCGGGAACCGCACCGGCTCCGACAACGGATCCATCACGCTCATGACGTCGTCGCGGCCGGCCAGCGCACCGACGGGGAAACCACCGCCGATCAGCTTGCCCATTGCCGTCAGGTCGGGCTTCACTTTGAATATTTCCTGCGCGCCGCCGAAGCGACAACGCAACGTAATGACCTCGTCGAGCACGAGCAGCACGTTGTTCCTGGTGCTCCACTCGCGCAGGCCCGCCACGAACTTCGGGTTCGCGAGAATCATGCCGACCCGGTGCGGCACGAGGTCGAGCAGAATGCAGGCCAGTTCGTCAGCGTGCGCATCGAGGATGGCGATGGCGCGCTCGAGGTCGTTGAACGGGATGACGACGACATCGTTCAGGGCGGAGCTCGGGGTGCCGTGAGTCACGGGCACGCTGGCGGGATGGTCGGCGCTGCCCCAGTTGGCGGGCTGCGAGGTCTGGCTGATCTCCGCGTAGTCGTACACGCCGTGATAGGAGCCTTCGACCTTGGCGATCTTGGACCTTCCGGTGAACGCGCGCGCAGACTTCAGAGCGCACATCACCGCTTCGGTGCCCGAGTTGACGAAGCGAATCTTGTCGAAGGACGGCACGCGAGCACACATGTACTCGGCGTACTCCACTTCGACTTCCGTCGCCATCGTGTAACCGGTGCCGAGCTTCAGCTGCTCCGTCACGGCGGCCACGATTGCCGGAGCGGCGTGGCCGTGAATCAAGGCAGCCATGTTGTTGGCGAAATCGACGTAACGATTGCCGTCGATGTCGATCAGGTAACAGCCTTCACCGCGTGCCGCATAGAGCGGATGCGGTTTGCGCAGCACCGTGTTCCGGCTGCAGCCGCCCGGCATGACGGCTCGCGCCCTCGCATAGAGAGCCGCCGACGGAGAATCGTTGTTTGCAATTTCCGGATTGAGCATGTTCTTGGACTCGGCAAATGCTTGAGATCAGGCGGTACGCGACACGCGGGGCTTCACCAGCGACGCCTGCGTATGGTGCTGTAATGTTTCGAAGTCCACACCTGGCGCCATTGCCACGACGTCGAGCGCGCCTTCGCGTACCTCGAGGATGGCAAGGTCGGTGTAGATGCGCCTGACGACACCGGCGCCGGTCAAGGGATAGGTGCACTTCTCGACGATCTTCGGCGCGCCGTTGCTGGCGCAATGAGTCATGGCAATGAAGATGGTCTTGACGCCGGAGACCAGGTCCATGGCGCCGCCCACCGCGGGCGCGGCATCGTCCTCACCCATCGACCAGTTGGCGAGATCGCCACGTTGCGACACCTGCATCGCGCCGAGCACGCAGATATCGATATGACCGCCGCGAACCATCGCAAAGCTGTCGGCGTGATGAAAATATGAGGCGCCCGGGATCGCCGTGACCGGTTGCTTGCCCGCATTGATCAGTTCCGGATCTTCCGCGCCCGCCGCCGGCGGTGGCCCCATGCCCAGCAGGCCGTTCTCGGTGTGGAACAACACCTCGCGATCGGAGGGAATGAAGCTCGCGACCAGTTCGGGCATGCCGATGCCCAGGTTGACGATCGAGCCATCGGGAATGTCGAGCGCGATATTGCGGGCAATCTCGCGGCGGCTCCAGCCGACGCCTTTACTGATGATCTCGCTCATGGGTAACTCGCTCCAGCGGCGACAAGCACCGACTCCTGTGCGGGGTTCGGGATGGCGACGATGCGATCGACGAACACTCCGGGAGTCACGACGATTTCCGGATCGATCTCGCCGGCCTCGACATAGCTTTCGGCCTGCACGATCGTCGTCCTCGCCGCCATCGCCATGATGGGCGCGAAATTGCGAGCGGTCTTGTTATAAACCAGGTTGCCCAGCCGATCCGCTCGTTTGCACTTGATCAACGCGAAGTCCGCGCGCAATCCGTATTCCAGCACGTACTCGCGATCGCCGAAGCGGCGCGTCTCTTTGCCTTCGGCGAGCTGGGTGCCCGCAGCGGTCGCAGTATAGAATGCGGCGATTCCAGCGCCACCGGCACGCAGCCGCTCGGCCAACGTCCCCTGAGGAACGAGTTCCAGCTCGATCTCGCCGGCCCGATATTTGTCCTGGAAGACGGTCGAGTTGGCGGTCCGAGGGAAGGAACAAATGGCTTTCGCCACGCGCCCATGCTTGATCAGCGCGGCAAGCCCGACGTTGCCGCTGCCCGTATTGTTGCTGACCACGGTCAGATTCCTGGCGCCCTGGTCGATCAATGCGTGCAGCAACTCGATCGGGCCGCCAGCAGCGCCAAAACCACCCACGAGAACCGTGGCCCCGTCCTGCACGTCGGCAACCGCCGCAGCAAGCTCAAAGCGTTTGTCGATCACGACTTCTCTCGATCCGCGCCGCTAGCGCGCCAGGTACTGCAGCTTGTCGGGCACACCGTTCCACTGCTTCGCGTCGGGCAGCGGGTCCTTGCGTTTGCTGATGTTCGGCCACTCCTGCGCGAGCTCCGCATTCAACTCCAGAAATGCGGCCTGAGCCTCGGGCAGATCGCCTTCGGCGAAGATCGCGTCCACCGGACACTCCGGAACGCACAGACCGCAGTCGATGCATTCCTCGGGGTGTATCACCAGCGTGTTGGGTCCTTCGTAGAAACAATTGACCGGGCATACTTCGACGCAATCAGTATGCTTGCACTTGATGCAGTTCTCACCGACAACGTAAGTCACAGCTCACTACCTTTCGCAATCAGGCCTGGCGCTGTAACCGCACAGAGCCGGCCTCGACCGCCGCCCTCGCCTGCAGCGCTTCGGTGTAAAGACCGGCTTCGTCGTAGATCACCCGATCGTCGTAGTCGCTGAACCAGATAGCCTGCGGATTGCGTCCGACGATGGTGATCTTGCCGCGATCCTTGGCATCCTCGGCGCCGCGCATCAGCTTGAGCACCACGAAACCGTTCGCCGTACCCGGCACGCCGGCGAGAGGCTCGTTGCTCACCGCGACGACTTCCGTCTTGCCCTTGTAGTGCGTAATCGACAAGCGCGCGTGCGCTTCGACGCCCGACAGACCACGCTGCGACTCGTTGAGCAGCTGCCAGACCGTTTCGATCGGCACGTTGAAGGCCTTGTGCCCGATGATGTCGCGACCGCAGAAGAAGTAGTGGTTCTCCACGCGATTGCGGCGCATCTCTCGCTGCATGATGCGCAAGGCATCCGCATCGTTGTTGATGCCATCGATGATCGGCGCTTGGTTGTCGACCGTCAGCCACGAGCGCTGAGCGAGACCTGTGATGGCGCGCCTGGTCGCAGGAATCCACTGCAGGCCGCCCTCCGGGTCCTCGATGTAGTTGCCGTTCTCGTCCTTCAGCAGCAGTTCGTCCGGATGATTGAAGTGCACCATGAAGCGCAGCCGCGTACCTGGATACGCCGCATGGAAGTTGTCCAGCATCTCGAAGAAAGTCTCGTCGAAGCGCTCGGGATAGAACGCAGCTTCCTTGGTTCCGATGCGGATCGATTCGATACCGACATCGGCCAGCGCCGACCACCACTCCGCGAGATTCCTGTTACCCAACACCATGGGGTCGCCGCCGGACATGAGTATTTCACGCAGCTTCTCGCGTCCCGTGCGCGGATGGCGCCCGCCGTTGTTGGACACTTCTTCGTTGTGCTGCTTCACATAAGCAACGATATCGGAAATGATCGCGAGTCCCTTCGGCGCAAAAGTGCCGTCCGGTCGCTCGACTTCCTTCTGCGCGATCAACTCTTCGCGATAGCAGAAGCGGCAATGCGCCGAGCAGGTGGATGCGACGTAGATGAGGCCAAGCTCGTATTTGTGGATCAGCCCTTCCACCGGGCTGTAGCTCATCTGTTTACCTGGATCCGCGGCGCCTCCCAGATCGCCGGTCTCCTTCGGGCTCGCCTTGATCAACGTCTGCAGCGGCGGGCTGTTCTTCGCCAGTTCGAAATAGTGTCGCGTGATCTTGACCGGCATGCGCGCCTCGATGTCGCGCTCGGTGCCTCGCAGCGCCACCAGATTCTTCAGCTGCTCCGGCGTGTACAGTGTCCGCATGTCTTCGGGCACGGTACCGTCGATGAACTTGTTGAGGCCCGTGATGATTTCGCGCTTGTACTTTCCGTTGCGAACGGTCTCCAGAAATGCCTGTGCCTTAGGAGTCGGTTGGTACTTGACCTTGCTCATAAACGGAGTGCCCATTTTGATCGTGTGTTTCGAGTGCCAGCAGAGAGTTCGACGCGGCCGACTGGAACTTCACCGGCGGCCGATCGAATTTCCGACGTGTTGACGAGTTCTAGCCGGACGTACGCATAATAGGCAACGCGGTCTGCGCTAGATACGCGCTATTCGGCAACACATTATTCAAAGTCGGAATGAGTTCGGATGAAGATACCCCGCCGTTTTCTTCCCTCGCTGGCAGCCCTCTCCGCATTCGAAGCAGCCGCGCGCACCGGCAGCGTCACCGCCGCTGCAGCCGAGTTGAACCTGACGCAAAGTGCGGTGAGTCGACAGATCAAGCTGTTGGAACAGCAACTGGAGGTGCCGCTGTTCTGGCGCGAACGTCAATCCATCCGGCTCACTGCCGCCGGTCACGCCTACGCTCGGGAGATTCGCGTGACCCTGGAACACATCGGCGCCGCCTCGATGAACCTGCGGGCGAATCCCTCGGGCGGGACCATCAACCTCGCGGTTCTGCCCACCTTCGGCACCAACTGGCTGGTGCCGCGGTTGCCAAAATTCATGAAAGCCCATCCGGACGTAACGATCAATCTGGTGACTCAGCAGGCGCCGTTCGATTTCCGGACGAAGTCTCTGGACGCCGCCATACACTACGGCACGGGCACTTGGCCAGGGACCGAGTGCATTTTTTTATGTGCAGATGTAGTGACTCCTTTTTGTAGTCCCGAAATGCAAAAGCAGTATTCTTTCAGGCAACCGATGGATCTGCGTAAAGCGCCGCTGCTGCACTTGAAGTCCCGGCCCGACGCTTGGGAACAATGGCTCGGCTACAACTCGGTGCCGTTCGACAGCGTGCGTGGAATGCTGTTCGATCAGTGGAACACCGCGGGCGCCGCCGCCGCTGCGGGTCTTGGAGTAGCGTTGCTGCCGGCTTTCTTGTTCGAGGAACAATTGAAGAACTCATCCCTGGTGTGTGCCCTCGATCGTCCCATGCTGACGGCCGGCGGATATCATTTGTTCTGGCCAACCGATCGCGCGGACTATCCGCCCCTGCTCTCGCTGCGTCAGT
Organism: Steroidobacter cummioxidans; assembly: GCF_003104955.1. Classification (NCBI taxonomy): domain Bacteria; kingdom Pseudomonadati; phylum Pseudomonadota; class Gammaproteobacteria; order Steroidobacterales; family Steroidobacteraceae; genus Steroidobacter; species Steroidobacter cummioxidans. The sequence continues at coordinate 14,314 of NZ_LSRW01000083.1, forward strand.
GGCTGGCCGATGAATGCTCCTCCATCCTATAGCCGCTGAATGCTGCATTCAGCATTCGCGATGAACACTCAGGTCACTGCTTCACGCTCGGCGGCAGCATACGTTGCCGAATCAACTCTCACGCGGCGAGACGGGCCGCGATTGCAATCACGAAAGGCACGCAAATGAACGGCATACTTCAGCGACTCGGTCTCGAGAAAACGAACCCGGGCACCTGGATCGGCTCTCGATCCTCGGCCACGGAATCCGCGACGCTCATCGAATCGATCAATCCGACGACCAACGAAGTGATCGCGAGCGTGCGCGCCACTACGCCGGCCGAGTACGACCGCGTCGTTCAGGCCGCGAGGGAAGCACTTCTCGAGTGGCGGAACGTTCCGGCGCCGGTCCGCGGCGACGTGATCCGCCGCCTCGGTCATGCCTTGCGCGACAACAAGGACGCACTCGGCAGTCTGGTCAGCCTCGAGAACGGCAAGATCAAGGCCGAAGGCGACGGTGAAGTGCAGGAAATGATCGACATCTGCGACTTCGCGGTCGGGCAGTCGCGCATGATGTATGGCCGGACCATGCACTCGGAGCGCAAGCTGCATCGGATGTACGAACAATGGCATCCACTGGGCGTGGTCGGCATCATTTCGGCGTTCAACTTCCCGGTCGCGGTCTGGTCCTGGAACGCNTGTATCGCCGCCATCTGCGGCAACGTCAGCATCTGGAAGCCATCGCCGAAAACCGCGCTGTGCGGCGTAGCGGTGCAGAAGATCTGTAACGAAGTGCTGGCCGATGCCGGCCTTCCGGAAATCTTCCATCTCATCAACGACGGCGACAACAAGCTCGCCGAGCAATTCGTCGACGATCGGCGCATCGACCTGGTCTCTTTCACCGGCTCCAGCGCGGTCGGCCGCAGAGTCGGCGAGCGAGTCGCGGCACGCATGGGCAAGAGCCTGTCTCTTATACACATCTGACGCTGC
>NZ_LSRW01000084.1:0-65227 GCF_003104955.1 Steroidobacter cummioxidans
AAAGAAAAGAAATAACCCAGGGCCTGTGAACACGCATTTGGTGGGCTGCGACGAGCTATTGGGGTTCAGGGCTAGGCGGGACGACCGCCGTGTACTCTCTGTACACAAGGGAGGAGCAACGACGTCCTGAACCCCAATAGCTCGTCCCATCTAAGGATATTTATTCATTGAATGGGTTGCGCCTCCCAAGTCTGACGTAAAACATGGGCCTGCCGCTGCGTTACAAAGCTTGCCCCCGTAGGGGGGCTGCGCTTTGCGCCTTGCCGCAGGCGATTGCAGGCGCAACGCAGCCCATCAAATGCGTGTTCACAGGCCCTAGTTAGCCCCGGGTCAGCGCCACCAGCGAAGACAGCGAGCGCACCGGCGCCGAACACGTCATGCCGCGACACACATACGCTGCCGTTTCGGGCAGAGCTTTCTTATCTGCGATTGCGGGCGGCAGATTCGAGGCGTCCGCTGCAATAGCGAACACCAAGCGTCTGGGCGCATAGACCTTCGCGAGCTCATCGCGCCAGCTCTCGGCCTCGGTGCGGTCGCCGCGCACAATGACGATCTCGGGCGGTTCCAGATGTTCCTCGAGCGCGACCAGCAGGGCAGTGTGGGCGTGCGGATAGTGCTGCAAGGCGGGCCAGGCGGCGCGTAACGTTTTCGCAGCTGCATCGAGATAGCGCGTCTCGCCCAGCAAAAGACCCAGCCGGGTGAGTGCCTGTGCGGCAATGGCATTGCCTGCAGGCACAGCTTCATCACTGAACGAGCGCGAGCGGTGCATCAGCTGCTCGTGGTCGTCGGCCGTGAAATAGAAGCCACCGGACTCGCGATCCTCGAAATGCGTCAGCAGCGCTTCGGCCAGCGCAGTTGCGAAGGTCAGGTCCTCGCTGCGCCAGCGCGTTTGCAGCAGCTCCAAAACGCCGTCAAGCAGGAACGCGTAGTCGTCGAGATAAGCGGCGAAGCGAGCGCGACCATCCTTGTACGTCGCGAGCAAACGGCCGTCGCGCCAGCATTGCTGACGAATGAAATCGACAGCTCGCGCGGCGGCATCGGCCAGATCGGATCGACGCAACGCGCGGGCCGCGACAGCGAGGCCGCCGATCGCGAGACCGTTCCATGACGTGAGCACTTTCTCATCGCGCCCCGGCCAGACTCGGTGATTGCGCACGTCCAGCAGGGCGCGACGCGCACGCTGCAGGCGCTGAGTGACTGCGGCGGGCTCGATGCCCAACTCGGCGCCGATGTCCTCTTCGGCACGAAACACGTGCAGATGCCAGTCCTGGCCTTCGAAGTTCGCGGCGCGGTCGAGTCCGAAGTGTCGCGCGAAGACGGCATAGTCATCGGCATCGAGCAGGCGCGACACTTCCTCTGGCTGCCATACGTAAAACTTACCTTCGTGACCTTCGGAGTCGGCGTCGAGCGCCGACCAGTAACCGCCTTCGGGCGACTGCATGTCACGAATAATCCAGTCGGCCGTCTCGCTTGCGATACGACTGAACAGGGGCTCGCCTGTCGCCAGCGCGGCGTGCGCATAAACGCGCAGCAGCTGGCCGTTGTCGTACAGCATTTTTTCGAAGTGCGGGATCATCCAATACGCATCGACGCTGTAGCGGGCGAAGCCGCCGCCCAATTGATCGTAGATGCCGCCATCGGCCATGCGCTTGAGCGTCAGCGTGGCCATATAAAGCGAATGCAGATCGGGCTCTTCGGCGCCCGCCGTGGCACGCCACTGGCGTAACAGGAACTCGATGTTGGTTGGATGCGGAAATTTCGGCGCGCCGCCAAAGCCGCCAAATTCCGGATCGAATGCACCCGCAAGCTGCTCACGTGCAGCGTGTGCCGGCGCCAGTGTCAGAGGCGTGTCGCCCGACGCGGGCGGGGTGTGCAGCTGATCGAACGCTTGTTGTAGAGCGCTGCTTTGTTGGGCGATGTCGCCGCCGCGCTCGCGATAGAATGCGGCCACTCGTTGCAACAAATCGGTGAAGGCGGGCAGGCCGTGGCGCGCTTCCTTGGGGAAGTAAGTGCCGCCGAAGAAGGGGCGCTGATCCATGGGAGATAGAAACATCGTCAGCGGCCAGCCGCCGCCGCGCTGGGTCAGCATCTGCTGCGCGATCTGGTAGATGCGGTCGAGGTCGGGCCGCTCCTCGCGATCCACCTTGATGTTCACGAACAGCTCGTTCATCACCGCGGCGCTGGCCGGATCCTCGAAGGACTCGTGCGCCATGACGTGGCACCAATGGCAGGCGGAGTAACCGATCGACAGCAGGATCGGCTTGTTCTCGCGCCTGGCCAGCTCGAGCGCCTCGGCGCCCCAGGGGTGCCAGTCCACGGGATTGGCGGCGTGTTGCAGCAGGTAGGGGCTCGTCTCGTGTGCGAGACGGTTGCGATGTGATGATTCGTGCATAGAATGCGCCCACTTTAAATGAACACCGTCACCAACACACCGATCACTACGCCCGCCGAGCTGCCCGAGTTGCGCTTGAAGCGGGGTGAGGACCGTCGTCTAGCCGCTGGCCACCTGTGGGTGTTTTCCAACGAGGTGGACACCGCGCGCACGCCGCTGACGGCTTTTCAGCCGGGCGCGCTGTGCCGGGTCGTCTCCGATCGCGACAAATTCATGGGCTACGCCTATGTGAATCCGCACTCGCTGATCAGCGCGCGAATCCTGGGGCGCAGCGCCCAGCATGCGCCGGACAAGTCGTTGCTCGTGCATCGCCTGCAGGTGGCGCAGTCGTTGCGCCGTTCGCTCTACGACAAACCGTTTTATCGACTGGTGTACGGCGAATCCGATGCGTTGCCGGGCCTGGTGCTGGATAGATTCGGCGACGTGGTCGTCGGGCAGATCGCGACGGCGGGCATGGAGGCATTGCGTCCGCAGATCGAAGCGGCGGTGAAAAAGGTCATCAATCCTGCAGCGCTGGTGTGGAAGAACGATGCCGGCGTGCGCGATCTCGAAGGCCTGCCGCACTATGTCGAAACCGTGTTCGGCGAGGCGCCTGAGTCCGTGGTCGTCGAGGAGGGCGGGGTCGGCTTCCAGGTGCCGCTCAGCGGCGGCCAGAAAACCGGCTGGTTCTTCGATCAGGCGGCGAATCGGCTGGCCTTGCGCAAATACGTCGGTGGCGCGCGCGTACTCGATGTTTTCAGCTATCTGGGCGCCTGGGGATTGGGCGCACTCAAGGCGGGCGCGACCGAGGTCACCTGCGTGGATTCGTCGGCCTCGGCCCTGGATCAGTTGCAGGCGAGTGCCGCCGCCAACGGCCTGAAGCCATCGGCGATCAAGGGCGACGCGTTCGACGTGATGGAGCGGCTCCATGGCGAGGGCCGCCGGTTCGACGTGGTGGTGATCGATCCGCCGGCGTTCATCAAGCGCAAGAAAGATGTGCCCAAGGGTGAGGCCGCGTACAAGCGGCTCAATCAGCTCGCCATGCAGTTGCTGGACAAAGACGGCATCCTGGTGTCGTGCTCCTGCTCCTATCATCTGGAGCCGGACCACCTGGTGGGCGCGATTCAGCGGGGAGCGCGTCATCTCGGTCGCTTTGCCCAGCTGGTGGAAGTCGGTGGCCAGGCCCCCGATCATCCGATCCATCCGGCCATTCCGGAGACGCGCTACCTGAAGGCGTATTTCTGCCGGGTCGTGACCGACTAACAAGCTGTCGGGCGGGCCGAGTCAGGGCATTGGTATACTCGCACCGATCATGATTCCCTACCCCGCGATCGACCCGATCATCTTCTCGGTGGGCCCGCTGGCCGTGCGCTGGTACGGGCTCATGTATGTCATTGGCTTTGCGGCCGCGTGGTGGCTGGCCCGACGCCGGGCGGCGCGCGCCGACTCGACCTGGCAACCGGCCGATGTCGACGATTTGATCTTTTTCGCCGCCATCGGCGTGATTCTCGGCGGCCGGCTGGGTTGGATCCTGTTCTACGGCGGCGAACAGGTGGTGGCGGATCCGCTTACCATCATCCGCATCTGGGAAGGCGGCATGTCGTTCCATGGCGGCTTGATCGGCGTGATCCTGGCGGTGGTGGTGTTTGCCCGCCAGCGTCAGCGCCGCTTTGCAGACGTGCTCGACTTCCTCGCGCCCCTGCCCGGCATCGGCATCTTCGCCGGCCGCATCGGCAACTTCATCAATGGCGAGTTATGGGGCAAGCCCACCACCGTGCCCTGGGGCTTTACCGTCGATCCCGCGCCGCTCTATCCCGTCCAGGCGGCCGAGGCCTCGCGCTTGTGCCAGCGCTTCGGCCTCGATCCCTGCGTGCTGCATGTCCATGCATCGCAGCTCTACGAAGGTCTGCTCGAAGGGCTGCTATTGTTCGTCGTGCTGTGGCTGTTCACGCGCACGCCGCGTCCGCGGCTGGCACCTTCGGGCTTGTTCCTGATCGTGTACGGCGTGTGCCGTTTCGCTGTGGAGTTCGTGCGCGTGCCCGATGAGAATCGCGGCTACCTGCTGTTCAACTGGGTCACCATGGGTCAGATCCTGTCGCTACCGATGATCGTCTTCGGCGTCATCCTGATGGCGTGGGCGTATCGCAGCCAGCAGGCGAGCGGCAACTACGGCACCAAGCAGCTCGCGACCGCGTCATGATCCAGTACCTGCAGATGCTCCGGCACGTCCGGGAGCACGGTCTGCGCAAGACCGATCGCACCGGCACCGGCACGCTGTCGGTCTTCGGCTATCAGGCGCGCTTCGACCTGAGCCAGGGGTTTCCGCTGGTCACGACCAAGAAGCTGCATCTGAAGTCCATCATTTACGAGTTGCTGTGGTTCCTGAAGGGCGACACCAACGTCAAATACCTGCACGACCACGGCGTGTCGATCTGGGATGAGTGGGCCGATGAGAACGGCGAGCTCGGCCCGATCTACGGCAAGCAGTGGCGCTCGTGGCCGGGGCCGGACGGCAAGACCATCGACCAGATCAGCCGCACTGTCGACCTGATCCGTCGCAATCCCGATTCCCGTCGCATCATCGTCAACGCCTGGAACGTGGGCGAGCTGGAGCAGATGTCGCTCACGCCCTGCCACGCCTTGTTCCAGTTCTGGGTGGGTGACGGCAAGCTGTCGTGCCAGTTGTATCAACGCAGCGCCGATGTGTTCCTCGGTGTGCCGTTCAATATCGCCTCGTATGCGTTGCTGACGCACATGTTCGCGCAGCAGTGCGATCTGGAGCCGGGCGAATTCATCTGGACCGGCGGCGACACCCATCTGTATCTGAATCATCTGGAGCAGGCCGACGAGCAGTTGCGTCGCGAGCCGTTCCCGATGCCGAAGCTCGTCATCAAGCGCAAGCCGCCGTCGATTTTCGAGTACGAGTACGAAGATTTTCAGATCGTCGAATACCAGGCTCATCCTTCAATCAAAGCGCCCATCGCTGTCTGATCAAATTAGATTAATGGCCACGAAGAACCGTCGCACCGAGTCGCGCACTCGCGTCTCAGGCAAATCCACCCGCAGCTCGCAAAAGCAAAAGAAGTCGGTGCGCAAAGCGCGTCGGCCGTTGCCGAAGAAGCAGGCGGTGTCGCTGGCGAACTCGCCCCTGGTCGAAGCCCGCAATTCGACCATCCATGGTCGGGGCGTATATGCGATCGCTCCGATCAAGAAGGGCGCGCGCATCCTCGAGTATCTCGGCGAGCGCATCTCCCATGGCGAGGCGGACTCGCGTTATGAGGAGAAGGGCGAGGACGACGGCCATACCTTCCTGTTCATCGCCAGCAATCGCACCGTGATCGATGCGGGCGTGAACGGCAATGACGCGCGCTTCATCAATCACAGCTGCAATCCCAATTGCGAGACCGTGATCGAGAACAGCCGCGTGTTCATCGACGCGATTCGCAGCATCAAGCCGGGTGAAGAGCTGGGCTACGATTATCAGCTCACCTGGGAGAGCACCGACGATCCGGCCGAGCTGGCGCTGTACGCCTGCCGTTGCGGCGCGAAGAAATGCCGCGGCACCATGCTCGACAAGGAGCCGCTCGACAAGAAAAAGGTCGATAAGAAAAAGGCCAAGAAAAAAGCCAAGCAGCGCTGAGATCGACCGATGCTCTCGATCATCGTCGCGGTGGCCGACAACGGCGTCATCGGCAGCGGGAATCAGTTGCCGTGGCGGCTGCCCGACGATCTGAAGCGCTTCAAGGCGCTCAGTCTGGGCAAGCCGATCGTGATGGGACGCAAGACGTTCGATTCGATCGGCCGGCCGCTGCCGGGGCGCTTGAACGTCGTGATCTCTCGTCAGCCGGGCTTGGAAATTCCTGGCTGCACCGTGGTGACGTCGATCGAGGAAGCCATCGCGGCGGCGCAGCCGGCTCCGGAGATCGTGATCGTCGGCGGTGCCGATATCTACCGACAAGTTCTGCCACAGGTTCAGGTCATCCATCTCACACGCGTGCATGCCAGCGTCGACGGCGATGTGGTGTTTCCCAAGCTGGAGGATCGGCAGTGGCGCGAGGTCGCGAAGGAGTATCATCCCGCCGACGAGCGCCACGCCCACGCCTTCACTTTCAGCACGCTAGAGCGAGTCGTCCCATGACCAAGCTGCGTTACGACTGTGCCACCTGTCCCGGCTATTGTTGCAGTCACTCGCGCATTGCCGTGAGCGAGCACGATATCGCGCGCCTCGCCAAACACTCCGGCTTGTCGCACGCCGAGGCCAAACGGAAGTTCACCTACAACTACAAGACCAAGGAAGTGGACGAGCAGATCCTGCGGCATCAGAAAGATCACATCTACAAGACCATCTGTCGTTTCTTCGATACGGATGAGCGTCGCTGCACGGTGTATGAAGCGCGACCCAATGTCTGTCGCAAGTATCCGTACGGCAATCGTTGCGGCTATCACGAGTTCCTGAAATTCGAGCGCGAGCATCAGGGCGACGACGAGTTCATACCTTCGGCGTGATGTGTTGATTTGAAGTGCGGTTGAACAAGTACATCAGCGAGACGGGGCTGTGCTCGCGGCGCGAGGCTGACGTTCGCATCGAGGCGGGGCGGGTCACCATCAACGGCGTGGTTGCCACGCTCGGCACTCAGGTCAAGGAAGGCGATGTGGTCTGCGTCGACGGCCAGGCGGTCAGCGGCGAGCAGAAGCACGTCTATATCGCGCTCAACAAGCCGGTCGGCGTCATCTGCACGACCGACCGCGAGATTCCCGGAAACATCACCGACTTCGTCAACTATCGCGAGCGGATCTTTCCCATCGGCCGCCTGGACAAGGAGTCCGAGGGACTGATTCTGTTGACCAATAACGGTGACATCGTCAACGAGATCCTGCGGGTCGAGAACGCCCACGAAAAGGAATATGTCGTAACCGTCGACCGGCCGGTTACTGAGATCTTTCTCAATGGCATGGCGAGCGGGGTGCGGATCCTCGGCACGGTCACGCGGCCCTGCAAGATCACACGCGTCGCGCCGGCCACGTTCCGGATCGTCCTGACCCAGGGCTTGAACCGCCAGATCCGGCGCATGTGCTCGTTCTTCGGCTACAAAGTGTTGCGGCTACAACGCGTGCGGATCATCAATTTGACATTGGATGGGATCAAAGTGGGGCAATGGCGCGAGCTGAAGGACAGCGAAGTGCGCGGTCTGCTCCCTCATAAGCCTGGATTCAACTTTTAAACGCCGCCGGTCGGCTCGCCCGCCGGTTCATCTGGACGTTTCCTCTCGGTGCACAGTATCTTGCGCGCCGTGGACCACGATTACGACGTACAAACCCGGGTCACGGGGCTCGATGAGCTGCGCGTCAGGCGGCCCGGTGAGGCGTGCCTGGTGGTCATTCATGCGCCCGTGCAGGCCGATCTGGGCCGGCGTTATGTCCTGGACAAGTCCGAGACCAGCGTCGGGCGCGGACGGGACAATGATATTGTCCTACCGAGCGACTGCGTCTCCCGCCGGCATGCCCGTCTCGAACAGCGGGGCGGCAATCTGTTCGTCGTCGACCTGGTGTCCACCAACGGCACTTTCATCAATGATGACGTTCATAGCGTCCGCGAGCGCCAGCTGGAGCGGGGCGATCGCCTGAAGATCGGCGACACCATTTTCAAATATCTGTCCGGCTCGGATATCGAGCTGCAGTATCACGAGATCATCCATCGCATGGCCGTGACCGACGGCCTGACCGATCTGGCCAATCGCAAGCGGCTGGACTCGCTGTTGGAAGAGGAGATCCCCCGCGCCCGCCGCCATGGCCGCGAGCTGTCGGTGCTCATGCTCGACATCGATCATTTCAAGAGCATCAACGATACGCACGGTCATCTCACTGGCGACTCGGTGCTGCGCGGCCTTGCCGGCATCCTGCAGCGACGGCTGCGCCCCTCCGATCGGCTGGGTCGCTACGGCGGCGAGGAGTTCTGCATCATCCTGCCCGAGACATCGCTTCACAACGCCGCCAAGATCGGCGAAGAGCTGCGTTCGCTGATCGAAGCTCACGCGTTTGTTGCCGAGGACAAGAACATCCGCGTCACGATTTCCGTCGGTGCCGGCTCGCTGCAAGAGGGCATGTCGCTCGTCGACTTATATAGAACCGCGGACGAGATGCTCTACAAGGCGAAGCGGAGTGGAAGAAACAAGGTCTGTCACTGAGGTGTCTCGTTTTTTGATGTTGCATTTTGCAACATCAAAACTCGCCGGCTCATGTATCGTGGCGCGCGTCGCTCTCGCAACTCTCGTTTACATCGCTGCATGCGGACGCGGCGGTGAGACATTTGTCAGCTCCAGTCGGCGGTGAACTTGATGCCGCGGCGCTTGGGCTCTGGCGGCTTCATCAGCTGGCGAATGGCTTTGAGCATCTCGGAGATCACCTCGTCTTGCTTGGCGAACTTGCGCGCTATGTGCCCGTCCAGTTCATTGAGCCGTCTGGCTAGCTCCTTGTTTGAGGTCAATAGATCGCGCAGGTGTACAAAAGCGCGCACGACATAGATGCTCATCTCTACTGCTCGTTCGCTGCTCAGAACGGTGGCCGCCATGATGGCGCCGTGCTCCGTAAAAGCCAGCGGTGGCTTGCGTCGGCCGCCACGGCCAGGCTTTGATGTTGCATTTTGCAACATCAAAGCGGCGTGTTCCTCGGCGCTGAGCTGAAACATGAAATCTCCGGGAAAGCGTCTGAGGTTGCGGCGTACCTGCTGGTTCAAACGCGCCGTCGTCACGCCATAAAGTGCGGCCAATTCGACGTCGAGTAGGACGCGCTGGCGGCGCAGAATGATGATCGATCGTGCGATGTGTTCGACCGGCGCTGGCGCGGCGGCCCTCGGCTTCCTCGTGCCCTGCATCTCGATTGTTCCTGTGGCTGCGGCGGATGTGTGCAGCAGCCTGTAGTCCGACGCTCGCCAGGGCGTGTCGATTAATTGTGGTTTTCGCCAGAAATCAGCTCACTTCCTGGGGAATCGATGAGGTAGAAGGTGCTGCGTTCCGCGCTGCGGCGGTGACTTCCATGGGTCACAAATGGTGACCGGAGCGTCGTCACTCCACCGTTACGGACTTCGCCAGATTCCGCGGCTGGTCGATATTCCGATCTTTGGCCAGTGCGACGTGATAGGCGAGCAGCTGCAAGGGAATGTTCAACAGCAGCGGGTCGAGCTCGGGCTCGGATTTCGGCACCTCGATGCTGCCATTGACTGCGACGGGCAAAGCATCGCCGCGGTGGGTGATGGCGTAGATCGGGCCGCTGCGGGCCCGGATTTCTTCGAGGGTGGATGCGTTTTTCGCGAACAAATCGTCCCGCGGCATGATGACCACGGTCGGTGTTTCCGGGCTGATGAGCGCGAGCGGCCCGTGCTTCAGCTCGGAGGCGGGATAGGCTTCGGCATGGATGTAGCTGATCTCTTTCAGCTTCAGCGCGCCTTCCATTGCGACGGGATAGCCGGAGGCGCGGCCGACGAAATACGCGCTCTCGTGCGCGGCCAGTTCCTTCGCCAATTTTGCGATATGCGGTTCCATCGCAAGGATCTCCTCGACCTGGGACGGCAGCGCTTCCAGCGCCTTGAGCAGTCGCGAGCCGTGGGCGGTCGACATGTCGCGAATGCGGCCGAGATGAATGGCGAGCAGCGCAAACGCGACGGCGGTGGAGGTAAAAGTCTTGGTCGAAACGACCGCGATCTCGGGGCCGGAGTGCAAATAGATACCGCGGCCGCATTCGCGCGCGATCGTGCTGCCGACGACATTGACGATACCCAGCACCCGGCCGCCTTTGCGTTTCACTTCCTGGACCGCGGCAAGCGTGTCGAACGTTTCTCCGGACTGGCTGACGGCGATGTACAGCGTGTCCTGTTCGATTACCGGATTGCGATAACGAAACTCGGAGGCGGGCTCCGCATGCGCGGGCACGCGAGCCAGTTGTTCGATCAGATGCGCGCCGAAGCAGCCGGCGATGTACGCCGAGCCGCAACCCAGAATTTTCACGCGGCGGATTTCCAGCAGCTCTCGCGCCGCCATTTCCAGGCCGCCGATATGGGTTGTCTGAAAACGCGTGTCGAGTCGTCCACTCAAGGTGCGACGAATCGATTCGGGTTGCTCGGCGATCTCCTTGCGCATGAAGTGCGAGTAACCTTCCTTGTCGAACGACTCATCGGTGAAAGGAATCGTCGAAGGTTTCTTGGCGGTGGCGCCGCCATCGAGCGTCGACGTTTCGAAGCCATCGGCACGCACGACGGCGACTTCGCCGTCATCCAGATGCACGACGCTCTGCGTGTGTCGGACGAGTGCGGCGGGATCGGAGGCAACGAACATTTCGCGTTCGCCGATGCCGAGTACGACCGGGCTGCCATTGCGTGCGACGACGATTGTTTCAGGCCGCTCGGCGTCGATGACGGCCAGTCCATAGGTGCCAGTTACGAGACGCAGCGCGCCGCGGACGCGGCCTTCGAGGTTGTCGCCGGGCATGGCCGCGATGAGATGCGCCAGGACTTCCGAATCCGTCTCCGACCGGAACGTCACTCCGCTCGCTTGCAGCTTGGAGCGCAGTTGTCCGGCATTTTCGACGATGCCGTTGTGAACGATGGCGAAACGTTCGCTGGCGTCGGTGTGTGGGTGTGCATTTCGATCGCTCGGCTCGCCATGCGTCGCCCAGCGCGTATGAGCGATGCCGGTCGTGCCTTTCAATCGTTCCGGCAGCGAGCGTTCGAGGTCACGCACTTTGCCTTTGCTCTTGAAGATCGTGAGCTTCTCGTTGCGAGCACATGCGATGCCTGCCGAGTCGTAACCGCGATATTCCAGCCGGCGCAGGCCTTCAACGAGGATGGGCGCTGCCTCGCGCTTGCCGATGTAACCGACGATGCCACACATGAGGAAACCTTCCGTTCAACCGTAAATGATCCTGCGGATCTGTCGCTCGCTGTAGTCGGGCGCGCGAAAGCGCCGTACCGTCAGTTCAGCGCTGAGCTGCAGATAGATCGCTCGGTTCGACAGGCCTTGGGCTTGCAGGGCGAGGTGGCGGCGGCGGATGAAGTCCTCAGGCATCTCGCTCATGAAAGCCAGTACTTCGTTGACCAGCCGCGCCGCTTCCTGGGGTGTCAGGCGGCTGGAGCGGGCCAGGTAGTCCACCAGCTCTCCCATGTCGTCCTGCGCTCCGTTCGAATCCGATGCGGAGGTGAAGTTTGCCGGCTCAGGGGTCATTTCCCAACAATCCTGCCCGAAATCGGGCAGGAATGCTGTGGCTTTTTGGCCGATGGGGCTATTTCTGGAACAGGACCAGGTGCTGGAGGGGCAGGGTGCGGATGGTTTTCTGGTAGCGGAACCCGGCTGCGGTGAGCTCGCGAATGATCTGGCGCTCGGTCATCTTGTGGACTGGCTTGATCATCACAGCCGGGTCCTCGGCGCGATACTCGATGAGCGCCACCCGGCCGCCCGGCTTGAGCGCCTCGCGCACTTTGGTCATCACTTCGAACGGATACTCGAGCTCGTGATACACGTCGACCATGAACAACAGGTCGATGCTGTTCGGTTCGAGATTCGGATCGCTCGGCGTGCTGAGCACCGTTGTGACGTTCTTCATGCCATCGCGTTTGGCACGGTCAGCTATCAGTCTCAGCATGCGAGGCTCGACATCGATTGCGAGCACATTGCCTCGCTCGCCCACGAGCGGAGCAATTCGAAAGCTGTAATAACCGGAGCCGGCTCCGAGGTCGGCGATGGTCTGGCCGGGTTTGATTTCCAGCGCATCGACGGTCAGCTGCGGACGCTCTTCGCGCTCTCGCTCCGCTCGTTCGAGCCAGGGCACGCCGCCAGGGCCCATGACATGCGCGATCTCGCGGCCGAGATAGAATTTGCCGATGCCGTCGGGATCGTGCTCGGCGCGCGTTTCGTACTGCGCAGGAGCGGCGGCGCAAGCGAGGCTGCCGCTGAATAGCAGCAGGGCGGCGAGCAGCGAACGTATCAAGTGTCGTTGCGGCTCAGATAGAAATAGATATAGCTGGTGACAAACAGCACGCAGACGCTGCACGTGAAGACGATGCCCCAGCCCGCGGCGATGATGGCGAACACGTCGACCGAGTCGGCGGCGCTGGCGGCCTGCGCGGTGGCGGAAAGAGAGCCGAAACCCGCTGTGATGGCGAACGTGGTGACGCAACTGAACATCCATTTCATCAGATAGCCCGGCAGATAGATTCGCATACTGCGGTTGTGGCGGTAAGCGGCCGCGCGCGTCATGTGATCGCCGCGACTGGCATCCTTGAACAGCCAGAACGGCCACAAATAGCGAAACAGCACCAGTGACAACGGCATGTCGTCGTAATGCGAGGCGACAGCTGCACCAGAAGAGCGCGAGGTCATCGTGAATTACCCGGGCGTCAGGTGTGGGAGCGCGCGATGGCTGCTCTTGTCCACGGTATCGAGGGATAGATGTCCCGAGACCATGGATGGTTCCCATCCAGGGGTGCGAGCTTTGAAATTCCAGCATGGTGCGGCACTACGCGCTGCCCCGAAACGGCGCGGTCTGCAGGAGCGGGCAGCGACCGCTAGTGCGGTCGATCCGATGCTGGAGTCCAGCGCACGTTCAGCAAGCCCGAGCGATTGAAACGGTAGCGCTGCTCCAGCCAGCCGAGACCGAACAGCGTCAATGCATCGCTGTAATAGCTTTGATTGTTTTGTAACGAGCCGTCGGCGGCGCGCTGGCGATGCGTTTGTAATGCAGCAGTCATCCTGGCGTTGGCCAGCATGGGCAACAGTGCCGCCGAAAAACCGGGTGGACCATCGCCGCGCATCTCGAGCGTTTGAGTGTCGATGACTTCGACCGGAGCGGCGCGCTTGGCGGCGCTCTCCAGAATGGGTTTCAGTGCATTCAGGATCGGATCACGCGCAGGATCGGAAGCCGGCAGCATGCCGGCCCAAAGATAAACACGGATCGCATCGTAACTGCCCGCGGCCCGACTGCGACGATCGGGGATGAATCCGTTGTGTGTGTGTTCGATCCAGTCGGCCGCGAATCCGTTGGGCGCCGAGCCGAGAATGATCTGCTCGGAAGAGTGAATGATTTCGTCCCAGAGCGGGTCTTGGGTTTGCCTCGCCAGGCCCCGGAGCACAGACAGCGGTAGATGGCTTGCATTCAGGCGCCCGCTGTCGCCGGTAACAAAGCCATGCGGCCCGGGCAGTAGCGCCGTTCCGAGCCCAGGCACAGTCTCCACCTCCTGCTGCAGAATGTTTTCAGCGATCATCGCGCCGAGGTTGGAGTAGCGTTGTTCATTCCACAGGCGCGCTGCTTCGCCGAGCGTGTAGGCAATCCACAGATCGGCATCGGTCGCGGAACTGCTGTCGAGCACGCGCCATGCACCGTCGTCGGCGCGGCCCCATTTGCAGGCCGGCAGTATTCTTTCCAGCTGGCTGCCGCAGAGGTTGTTGTGGGTCCAGCGCAGGATGCGGTCGAAGGCCTCGCGATCGTTGCTGACCAGCGCGAAGAACAATGCGTACGACTGGCCTGCCGAGGTGGTGATCTGGGCCTCGGTGCTGGCGTCGACGATCCGGCCGTCGTGACTCAGGTACAGCAGCTTGAAGCGTTGCCAGGCCGGCCAGGCCTCGCACTTCACTCCCGCGCCCAGGGCGCTGTCAGCAAGTAACGCTGACGTGCTCAGCATGAGCACCCCCTGGAGCGGCAAGGATCGGTACGTAAGGCTTGCCGAAGGGCGAAAAACCGGTCTGTTTTAGTACGCGTTATTACTGATCCGTAGGCAGGCATCTACGCTCCAGGCGCTACCGAGACTCATTCGGCATGACCTTAGGGTTCGCGCAGGCGATTGCCAATCAGGAGCTTTACAAATTCAGCGTGCCGCGTGCGATTTCGACCACGTCGCCGCTGACGAAGATGCGCCGCTGCAAGTCCACATTTAATAGGAGTGTCGACGGGCGGGCGACGTACTCACCTTGTGATATTTGCAACTGACAGGGCAGGGGCTGGTGAGTGGCAAGCCACCAGCCGCCGAAGTTGGCGGTCGCCGAGCCGGTCGCGGGATCCTCGATGATGGCGGACCCATCCGGGAAGAAGAAACGCGCCAGCGTGCGCCCGCCGCTCGGCGGGGCGAAGATGTACGCCATGCTGTGGCCATCCTCGCTGGTCACGGCGCCGAACAAATCGGGCCGGGGGTTGGCGCGCCGGACTGCGGCCTCGCTGGTCAATGGAATGACCAGTTGTTCTTTGCCTGCCTTGACCCAAAGCGGTTGCTCGCCAATGTCGCCGACTTCGAGTCCGAGCATGGCTGCCAGTGCATCACGCGATGCTTCGCAGGCTCGCCAGGTGGGTTGATTCGCTTGCAACGTCCAGCGATTGCCTTGGGCCGCGACTGGAATGATGCCGGCCTGCATTTCCAGCTGCAGCCGATCGCCGCCCAGGCCCAGCGCACGACACACGAATGCGGTGCCGAGCGTGGGATGACCGGCGAACGGCATTTCATAACTGGGCGTGAAGATGCGGACGTGCGCGTTGGCCGAGTTCGAGCGCTGAATAAACGTCGTTTCAGATAAATTGAACTGACGAGCCAGCGCCTGCATGGTCTCGGTGTTCAGACCGCTGGCATCCTCGAACACACACAACGGATTGCCGGTGAGCGTGCCGCCGTTGAACGTGAACACGTTGACGATGCGGAAATTCAAAGTGCGCATGACACAAGCCTCGGATTGATGCGCTGTTGTAAGCGCAGCGGGCTCGCAGGTAAATGCACAGTCCAGCGTGCGCACGCCGGCACAGATCGCGAGCGCTCAGTCTGGCAGTGGCGGCAACTTCGCCTCGATGAGGCGCGCGGCAGCGTCATAGTCCACTGCGGCGAGCGTGTCGGCTTGCTGGGTCAGCGCAGATAAGATTTCGTTTTGAATGCGACCGCGCTCATAAGCGACGGCGTACGGAATGTCGTCGTGAAACATGACCATCGAATAGCGCGGCACGAAGCGCGTCGGATGGCGACGCTCCAGCTCGAGCGACAGCGCCTTGTGCAAATGGAACTTCGGATCGCGCACGGTATCGCGCATTTCCAGATAGTTCTCGATGGCCATGTCGGCGATGGCATTGGTGTTCGGTCGACGCAGTGTCTCGAACTCGCCAAAGCTGCCCGTCCAATCGTCACTACCGGTCAGCAGGGCATCGAGCTCGCGGCAATCCTCGAAACAACAGTTCATGCCCTGGCCGTGAAACGGCGTGATGGCATGCGCGGCATCGCCCATGAGCAACAAGCGATCTTCGAAGGACCATTGCTGGCAGCGCACCGTGCCCATGATGCCGGTCGGGTGCTGGAAGAACTCCGCTGCCAGGTCCGGCATCAGCTGTTTCACGTCGGGAAAATGGCTGCCGAAGAATGTTTCGATGCTGGCGGGCGTGGTCAGCGTCTCGAAGCTATCCGGTCCATTGAGCGGCAGGAACAGCGTGACGGTGAAGCTGCCATCGATGTTTGGCAATGCGATGAGCATGAAACCGCCACGCGGCCAGATGTGCAGCGCATGCTTGTCGATGCGCGGCCGGCCATCTGGAAACGGCGGCAGAGTGAGCTCTTTGTAGCCGTGCTTGAGTAAGTCTTCAGTGCAAGCGATGCCGAGTCGATCCACCAGCGTCCGCCGCAATATCGAGCCGGCGCCGTCGGTGGCGAACACGCGCTCCATGGCAACGTCGTGCGGCTGGCCGTCGGGATTCTGGAAGTTGATCTGCCTGCGTGTGAAATCCGCGCCGATGGCGGGATGCCGAAAGAGCAATTCCACCCCGGCCTTTTCGGCGGCGTCGAGCAGAATGCAGTTCAAGCCGGGCCGGGACACGGAATAAATGACTTCTTCGGGCCGCTGGCCGTAAGGAACAAAGGTCAGCGCGCCCGTCGGGTCATGCAGCATGCGGCCCGGCATCGGCACCAGCGCGGGTGTCACTCGCTCCATCACGCCCGCCAGTTCCAATGCGCGGATGCCGCGGGCGGCGAGGGCGAGATTGATGGAACGGCCGGCATCGACGGCGACGCGTCGCATGTCGTCCTGGCGCTCATATAGCCGCACGCGGTGACCGCGGCGCGCCAGGATGATCGAGAGCAGAGTGCCCGCGAGTCCCGCGCCAACGACGGTTACGGATTCGCTACGTCTGCCATCACTCATTGCAGAGCCTGCTCCAGCGCGGCGACGAATTGCCACACATCCAGGAACGAATTGTAGAGCGGCACGGGGGCAACGCGAATGATGTCGGGCTCGCGCCAGTCGCAGAAGACACCTTGTGCCGTGAGCGCATGGTTCACCGCCCGGGCCTCGGCGGCTGAGCGATGCAAGCGAATGGACAGCTGACAGCCGCGCGACTCGGGATCGGCGGGGGTCGTGATCGTCAGCGACTTGGACAGCCGCGCGTCGAGCAACGCTTGCAGGTAGGCCGTCAAGCGCAGGGACTTTGCGCGCAACTCGTCCATGCCCGCCTTGTCGAACAGCGCCAGCGAGGCCAGCAACGGTGCAGTCGCGAGAATCGGCGGATTCGACAGCTGCCAGCCTTCCGCGCCCGGGATGGGCTGAAACGTGGACGGCATCTGAAACCGGCTCTGCTTGTCGTGACCCCACCAGCCTGCGAAACGGGGCAGATCCGGCGAGCGCGCATGCCGCTCGTGCACGAAACATCCGCCGATCGCGCCCGGTCCGGCGTTCAGATATTTGTAACTGCACCACATCGCGAAATCGACATCCCAGTCGTGCAGCCGCAGCGGCACGTTGCCGATGGCATGTGCGAGATCGAAGCCGACGATGCATCCCTGGCGTCGCGCACAGCGCGTGATCGCTTCGATGTCGAAGCGCTGACCGGTCAAGTACTGCACGCCCGGCAACATCACCGTGGCGATGCGCTGACCTTCACGCTCGATCAGCGCGCAAATATCTTCGGTACGAAGCACGTCTTCGCCCGGGCGCGGCGCGATCTCGATCAGTGCGGTCTTCGGATCGAAGCCGTGATACTGGATCTGCGAAGCGACGGCGTACTGATCCGACGGGAACGCGTGCTGCTCGATCAGGATGGCTTCTCGGCCGGGCCGCGGACGATAGAAACTGGTGAACATCAGGTGCAGGTTCACCGTCAGCGAATTCATAGCGACCACTTCGATGGGCTGCGCGCCGGTCAGCCTCGCTAACGAATTCGTCAGCTGCTCGTGATAGGGCAACCAGGGGCGCGACGATGAGAAATGGCCTTCCACCGCAAGCTCGGCCCAATGCTTCAATTCCTCATCGAGCAGTCTCCCGACGCCTCTCGGCTGCAAGCCGAGCGAGTGGCCGCACAGATAGATGCTGTCACCGCCATGCTCGCGCTGTGGGATGAAAAACTCGGCGCGCAGCGGCGCCAGTGAATCTGCGGCATCCTGCTGGGCGGCGAAGGAGCGCTCGACGGAAACGTTCATGCGGGTGTCAGGGGTAACAAAATCGGCCGGCTCGGCGCGGCGTCGATGACAAAGGGAGCGACCTGCAGGTTCAGCAGGTAGGGACCATCGGCGACGGTGTCGTCGATGTATGCCATTTCGGTAATGGTGGCGTGCTGACGTGTGACAGTCGCTGTAGACGTGCTGCCCGCCGGCATGCCCCAGAAAACTCTGTGAGCGGCCAGCTTGCCGCCGTCCTGCGCACGATCGATCGACGGCAGGTCCACGACCAAAGTGTCGATGCCCTGCTCGACGATGTGATGCATGGCTTCGAGGCTGAAATACGGTGGCATCGGGCCCGCGTCGTAGTTGCACGCGAGCTTGGAAGAATCGTTGGGCAACGTCCTCACGACCAATGCCTGATAGTCGCGCAACGAGGCGCTGCCGATGGCTTTCAGCAGCGCTGCCAGCGAGACGACACGATCGCCGGGAATGTCGGCGCAGGGCTCGGGCGTTGCAGAGATGAGCAACGCGGCGCTGAAATGCCGGATCGCAAGATCACGCACGCTCAGGCGTTCCTGAGTGATGTGACCGACACATTCGGTATGCGTGCCGTTGCAATGAGGTGTCAGCGTATGCACGGAACAGTTGCAGCTGCCGCCCTGTCGCACGTCTCCGACGAACGAGCCGGCGGCGATCGGTTGAGCGCTGGCGGCCGCTGCGCCGAAAAAAGTCGGCTGAGCTTCGTTGAAGCGCAGCGGGATGGAAATGTCTCGACCACTGCTCGAAACTTGCCAGCGTCGACCGGCAATCTCGACAGCGAGCGTACTGGAAGCAGCAGGATCACGCATCGAACGCAATAGATCAGCGCTTGTGCGCGACCGCGCCGCAGGCTTGGCAGGTGCGCATCTCCAGCGAGTTGTAAAAGCGCTCGAACACCGGCGGCAGCTGCTGCTCGATGTCGCTGACATGTAAATATTCGGCATGCAGCGGATAGGAGCAAATGCTCGCAAGAACNNCCAGAGGAAGCCATCCTGCTCCTCCGGTCGCCGCTTGCGCTCGATCACCAGCCCGACCGTGTTTGCATAACGCTGCGGAGAGTGCGGGACGCGCGCGGGCAGCAGCAGGATCTCGCCTTCGCGGATCGGAATATCGACGCGGGCGCCGTCCTGCATGGTGCGCAGAGTCATGTCGCCCTCGAGCTGATAGAAGAATTCTTCGCCCGGGTCCTCGTGATAATCGGTGCGCGAATTGGGGCCGCCGACCACCATGATGATGAATTCGGACTCGCGGAACACCAGCCGGTTGTTGACCGGCGGTTTCAGGTATTCGCGGTGCTTGTCGATCCAGTCGCGAAAATTGAAGGCTTTGAGCGGGCTCATGCTTGGGTTCTCCGCGGGTGGCCAGTATACCTGCTGTGGCCGGAGCGCACAGGCGGGGCTGGCTTGCGTCCGGAGCGGTCACAGACCATGCTTGTGAGCCATTGCGGAGGACCACCGCTCATGAGGCGTCAATCGGTAACTTCAGCGTCGCTATTGTGGCTGACGCTGCTATTCAGCCTGCCTGGGCTCGCGGCCGAGGATCAGGCGGCCGAGCCGCAAGGCCAGGCGGCGGCCTCTGCCGATCCGGTGCAGGCCATCTGGAAGCAGCAGGAAATCACCTTCTATTTCCAGAGCTTCACCACGTTCTATTCCTGCACTGGGCTGGAAGGAAAGCTCGAGCGCATCATGCGCGAACTCGGCGTGCATGCGCGGGTCAAGGTTCGTTCGGCGGATTGCCCGTATTCGGTGGCGCGCATGCCGCGCGTCGTGATGCAGGTGGTCAGTCCGGTCGAGGCCACGCCCGAAGCATTGGCCGATCGCGACAAGAACAAGAGTGTGCGCGAGCTGGCCCAGCGCGTCCGAGGCAAGAAGAGCGAAAGCCCGCTCGACAGTCTGGAGCAATTCCCGGCGCAGTGGCGTCGTGTGTCGATGACGCGCGGGCGTCTGGATCTGCAGCCCGGCGATTGCGAGCTGATCGACGAGCTGCGGAAGAAAGTGCTGCCCAAGCTCGCGGTGCGCACGGTGCAGGATGACGTGCTGTGCTCGCCGAATCAGCTGTCGTTGGGCCAGCCTCGCCTGGAAGTCGAGGCGCTGGTGGAACTTCCCAAGCCCGACGCAGTGAAAGCCAAGTAGCCGGGGACTCGTCGCGGCGTTATTCGCTGCCGACGCTCAGCCCTGACGACGAGCAGGGCACGAACACCGGCGCGGGCGGGAATCGATCGAGGCGCACGGCGCAGAGCTTTTCGCCCCACACGCAGCCCGTGTCGATTGCGAGCACGCTATCGGCATCGTAGTAGCCCAGCGCCGACCAGTGACCGCATACGACGCGGACATCGCGCGAGCGGCGGTCGGGTACCTGGAACCAAGGCATCAGATGCTTGGGTGCGTCCTTCACCTCGCCCTTGAACTTCAAATCCAGCCGGCCATCGGCGCGACAGAAGCGCAGGCGCGTGAGGCAATTGGTGATGAAACGCAGGCGCTCGAAGCCCTGCAAATCGTCCGACCAGCGATCGGGCTGGTCGCCGTACATGTGAGCGAACAATTCGCGGCAGCTGTGCTCATCACGCAATGTTTCTTCGAGCTCGCGCGCGCAGGCCTGCGCCAGCGACAGATCCCACTGCGGCGGCAGCCCCGCATGAACCATCGTGTAACCGAGCGCGTCATCGTGATGAAGCATCGGGCGATGGCGTAGCCAGTGCAGCAGCTCATCGCGATCGGGGGCGGCGAGCACTTGCTGAAGCGTGTCTTTCGATTTGACCGGCTCGGTGGGCGACAGGGCCAGCGCGAGCAAATGCAAATCGTGATTGCCAAGCACGCTGATGGCTGAGCTGCCCAGCGCTTTGACTCGCCGTAACACGTCCAGCGAGCGCGGGCCGCGATTGACCAGGTCGCCAACCAGCCAGAGTGTGTCGCGTGAGGGGGAGAAACTCAGCCGGGTCAGCAGCTGCGAGAATTCTTCGTCACAACCCTGAATATCGCCGATGGCGTAAACGGCCATGCGGACGTTCGCTCTAGTGCAGCAGCCCTGGCATGGCCAAGGTGAACGGGGCGATCGGCGCATCGAAGTGCGCGCCGTCGTCGGCCAGCATTTGATAGCTGCCCTGCATGGCGCCCACCGGCGTTTCGAGCACGGCGCCGCTGGAATAACGGAAGCCCTGGCCCGGCAACAGATACGGCTGCTCGCCGACCACACCTTCACCGCGCACTTCCTTCACTTTGCCGTTGGCGTCGGTGATCACCCAATGACGCGTCAGCAGGCGCGCCGGCACCTGGCCTTCGTTGCGAATGGTGATGGTGTAGGAAAAGGCATAGTGGCCCTCGTCCGGCTTGGACTGCTCGCCCACATAGTTGGCGCTCACGTCGACGCGAATCTTATGGAGCGCATCGGACGCGGGCAGGGCATCGCGGTCCGGATGGCTGGCGGAGGCGCGACCTTTGGGGGGCGTGGTATCTGTCATATCCGGTGACTGGCTAAAGCCGCAACGATTCTAGCAGTCTCGCGGGCCGAGCTTGCCGGAAAAAGCGCGAATCTTATGTCTGCTAGTGCAGGCGTACCGCCAGCACATCGCAGGGGGCCGCGTGCAGGATCGTGTCTTCAGTGAAGTTGAGCAGGATGGCCAGGCCATGACGCTCGCGGCTGCCGAGCACGATGAGATCGCTTTTCAGACGCTGGGCGGTGCGGATGATCTCCGACTTGATACCACCGGTCTCGACCAGCTGCCGGCTGCTCGACAGCGACAGTCGTTGCGCCAGTTCGGCGAGCCGCAACTTGGCGCGGTCGACCAGCTCGCCCTCGATCTGCACCGTCGGCAGCAGCGCCTCGCCCATGGGCTCGACCGGCACGTATTCGACCACGTGCAGCAGCGTAATTTCGGATTGATAGCAGGCGGCGATGGCCTTGGCGCGTTCGCCGATGATCTGACTGTCGTCGGACAGGTCGACCACCAACAGAATGTTTTTGTAGTCGCTCATTGCAGTCCCCTCGAGTGCGTCAGCTGCAATCGATTATAGGAGCTTGGCGGCCAGTCGGCTGCTCAGGGCAACGAATTCAGCGGGCGACAGCACCTCGGCCCGCAGACCCGGATCGATTCCCACCGCCGCGATGTCAGCGGCATCCAGGAAAGGTTTGAGCGAATTGCGCAGCGTTTTGCGGCGCTGGGAAAACGCCGCCCCGACCACGGTGGCGAAATGTCTGGGATCGCCGATCGGCATGGGTTGTTCATGCGGTGTCAGTCGCACCACGGTGGAGATCACCTTCGGCGGCGGCCGGAAGGCGCCCGGACCGATATCGAACAGCGGCTCGACACGCACCCAGGGCGCCAGCATGACTGTAAGCCGGCCGTAGTGCTCCGACCCCGGCGCCGCGGCCATACGGTCGACCACCTCTTTTTGCAGCATGAAGTGCATGTCGAGAATGCGCTCGCGCTGTTCGATCAGGTGAAACAGCAGCGGCGTGGAGATGTTGTAGGGCAGGTTGCCGACCACTCTGAGTCGCTCGCCTTCATATATATGAGCGAACGTGAACTGCAGGACATCGGCGGAATGGATGTGCAGCCGCGGATCGTTCTGTGTGATCTCGTGCAAATGGCGAATCGCGTCGCGGTCGATCTCGACCGCATGCAACTCGTTCAGGCGGGCCAGCAACGGAACCGTGAGCGCGCCGAGGCCGGGCCCGATCTCGACCATGCGATCCTGCGGCTGAGGCGCGATCGCGGCGACGATCCGCCCGATCACGCCGGGGTCATGTAGGAAGTGCTGGCCGAATCGTTTGCGGGGTTGGTGCATGGGTCATTCGCAGTGCCATCTGCATCGCCGCGGCCAGGCTGCTGGAGTCGGCCTGGCCGGTGCCAGCCAACGCCAGTGCAGTGCCGTGATCCACGGACGTGCGCACGATGGGCAGGCCGAGCGTGATGTTCACACAATCGCCGAAACCGGCATATTTGATGACCGGCAGGCCTTGATCGTGAAACATCGCCAGCACGGCGTCGGCTTGTTGGAGCATATGGGGAGTGAAAGCTGTGTCCGCGGGCGCCGGCCCGATGAGGTGTAAACCTTCGCTGCGCAGTCGCTGCAGCGTCGGCTCGATCACTTCGATTTCCTCGCGGCCCAGGTGGCCCGACTCGCCGGCATGAGGATTCAAGCCGCAGACGAGAATGCGCGGCTTGGCGAGGTCGAAGCGGGTGCGCAGATCGTGATCGAGGATGCGAATGACACGGGTCAGTGTCTCATCGGTGATCGCGGCGCTCACTTCGAGAAGCGGCAGATGCGTGGTGGCCAGTGCAACACGCAAGGTCTGCGTTGCCAGCATCATCACTGGATAGGAACCGCCGGTACGCTCGGCGAGATATTCGGTATGCCCCGAAAACGGCACGCCCGCGTCGTTGATGACGCTTTTCTGGACTGGAGCCGTGACCATCGCGTCGAACTCGCCGGTGAGGCAGCCTTGCGCGGCAGCGTCGAGCAGTTTCAGCACGTAGCGTGCGTTTGCAACGTTCAGCTTGCCAGCCTCGACGGCTGCGGCGGTCGGAACGTGCAACACGCGCAACGTGCCGGGCTGATGAGCCGGGACGACGGTGCTGCTGACGTAGGGCAGTAATTGGATGCTGAGTCGCAGTTGCTGTGCGCGTTGCTTCAGCAGCTCGATATCGGCGGCAACGACGACATCGCAAGGCCAGTCGCGCGCGGCGGTGGCGAGACACAGATCGGGCCCGATGCCGGCCGGCTCACCCGAAGTAATGATGAGCCGCGGTATGCGCGCCCGGGCCGGCGCGGTCACATCCTGTATTCCACGAACGCTTCGTCGCGCAGGCGACGCAGCCACAGCTCGGTTTCTTCCTCGGCCTTGGACTCACGCAATTCGGCGAACGCGCGCTGACGGCGCAGATCGTCGGTCGAGTCGTGTTGACGGCGGCCGAGCAGCTGCACGATGTGCCAGCCGTACTGAGTCTTGAACGGCTTGGAGATCTCGTTCTCGCTCAACGCGTCGATTTGTTTCTCGAAGTCGGGCACGAAGCTGCCGCGACCAGCCCAGCCCAGATCGCCGCCGTCGGCAGCCGAGCCTGGATCCTGCGAGGTCACGGCGGCGATCGCGGCGAAATCTTCCTTGCCGTCGATCACTCGCGTGCGAATGTTGGTGAGCTTCTGCTCGATGGTCTGATCGTCCTCGAGCTCGTTGGTCCGCAGCAGGATGTGACGAGCGTGCACCTGCGCCACCACCGACTGCTGTACGCCGCCGCGCACTTCATTCAGGCGGAACAGATGAAAGCCGCTGGGCGTGCGGATGGGCTGCGAGGTCTGGCCGGGCCTCATCTTGGAGATGTTGTCCGCCAGGATGGAGGGCAGCTGAGTGCCACGGCGCCAGCCGAGCGCGCCGCCTTCGATGTTGGTGCTGCTGTCCGAGTAGGTGACCGCGAGCTGCGCGAAGTCATCGCCGCTGGTCGCCTTGTCGAACACTTCCTTGGCGCGCTTCTCGCGCGCTTCGATCTGCTCGGGCGAGGCGCTCACGGGCACGGAAATCAGGATGTGCGAAACGTTGTATTCGGCGTTCTTGTCGGGCGCGGCCTGCTGACGAGCCATGAACTGATCCAGCTCGCGCGGCGACACGTTGATGCGGGCGATCACGTCGCGCTGGCGCAGCAGCTGCAGAGTCATCTGCCGACGGATCTCATCACGGAATGTGCGGTAGTCGATGCCCTGCTGGGCGAGGGCCTGGGGCAGATCCGAGAAGCCGATGTTGTTGCGCTTGGCCACGTCGTCGAGCGCGCCGTTCAGCATTTCCTCGGAAACCTGCAGGCCGAGCTTGTTGGCCCGCTGCATCTGGATTTCCTCGACCACCAGGCGCTCGAGAATCTGCTGACGCAGGACGTTGCGCGGCGGCAGCTCGGTGCTTTGCTGACGCAGACGTGCGGTGATTTCCTCGGTCTGCTCCTCCAGCTGGGAGCTCAGCACCACGCCGTCATTGACCACGGCGGCAATGCGATCCAGCAGGACGCCGCTGCCGGACAGCTCGCGGGTCTGGGCCAGGGCGCCGCCCGCCAGGCCGAGCAGGCTCAGGCCAAGCAGACAGCCACGGATCGCGCTAGTAACTTTGGAGGCAGGGTGGAGTTTCATGCGTAACCAGGGTTGAGCCACTGGGGCGGCCTCTGAAGTGAGGCGTCATTCATCCTTGGGAGGATCGATGGAGTATCCCCGAATCGACCGTTCCAGAAAAGTATTCGCGCCCACTCCGACACTCGATAGCCCGTTAAGTTCAAGCTGGAACAGGAAACTGGTGTCCAGATCGCCGCTGCGGTCGCTCACGTAACGCCGCGCCACGACACGGAATCGCCAGCAGCAGGAGCGGTATTCCAGACCGGCGAACTGGTCGATCACGCCCTTTTCGTTCACGCCGACACCGGTGGGGGGCTGGTTGGGGTTCACCGGAGGGGTGGTGTCCTCGATGGCGTTGCCTTCGAGCGAATACACCATGCGGGCATACAGGCTCCATTGCTTGCTGACCGGCCAGGCGACCGAGCCGTCGACCTGTTCGAGGCGGTTGCGCCGGAAGCGGTACCCGAGATTCATGACGCGGTCGTAGCTAGGTCGGTATTGCAGCTGCAGCTGGCCGCGCTCGGAGCGAGTCTGGCTCGGGTCCCATTGGATGGCGCCACGGATGTTCCAATTCCCGTACGCGCGCAGATCGAGCTCGGCGACGATGTCAGAGGTGCTGGTGCTGTTCGGCACTTCGCCCGGCAACGTCACGCGCGGCGGCTCGAAGTAATAAGCCTGGCCGACGGTCGCGGCGATGTATTGCTCGCCGGTGTCCGCATCCAGCCAGCGCGAGGTGAAGCCGATCGCCAGCTGATTGGCATCGCCGAGGCGATCCGCGCCGACATAACGATTGGTGCGAAACAGCTGCACCAGGTTCAGATCGGGGATCTCGGTGTCGAACACCGGCAGATCGTTCTGGTTGCGATAGGGAACATACAAATACATGAAGCGCGGCTCGATCGTGCTCAGCCGCTGATTGCGCGAGCCGAACAGGCGCTCGAATACCATGCCGCCATCGACACTCAGGATCGGTGCCGAGCGCGTGAACGTGTCTTCGCTGTCGTTGCTGGCGCCGTCGCTGAGGTTGTAGCGCGTGTAGCGCCAGCTCGCCGCAGGCTCGATATAAAGACCCGCGCCCCGCAGCGGCATGCGGACTTCCGGCGCGAAGTCGGTGCGCCAGCCGGTGGTCAGGCCCTCGACGTTGTGGCGGAAATTGACCAGCTCGAAATCCATGCCGTAGGTGAGGCCGAACGGCTGCTCGGGAAAATTCGCCCGCACCGCGAGCTGCGGCAACATGGTGTACGGGCGTTCCGACGGCGGGATCAGTGGCACGCCTTGAGTGACGGCGTCGATGGTCTGGAAGTTCTGTGCGTTCAGAATGGCCAGCCAGCGATCGTCCAGGTAGGTGAGGTGGGCGGAGCGGTTCAGATAGGTGACGCTGGTGCCCTCGGGGCCCATGCCGAAGTCCTGGAACCATTGATCGTCGCTGACATTGGCCGCATCGACGTTCAAACGCAGCCGACGGGTGAGATCCGTCTGGTCGATGAAGTGCACCAGGCTGCGCTCGGAGCCGTATTCGCGATCGTCGGGCAGATACTGCACATCGATCTGGCCCGGGCCGCTGCTCTTGAGGTAACGAAACTCGCTGTCGAGCTTCAGGCCACGCTTGCTGAAGTAGGTCGGCGTGAAGGTCGCGTCATAATTCGGAGCGATGTTCCAGTACCACGGCACCGACAGCGAATAGCCGCTGCGTGAGGAGGTGCCGATGGTCGGAAACAGCAGGCCCGACTTGCGCTCGTTGCCGACCGGAAAGGAAATGAACGGCGTGTAGAACAGCGGCACGCCTTTGAAGTCCAGACGCACGCCGCGGCCGATACCGAGGCCCGCCTGCTGACTGATGTCGATGTCGGATGCGGTCAGCTTCCAATCCTCGTTGCCGAGCGGACAGGTCGTGTACACGACGTTGTCGAGCGACAGCTTGCCCTCGGTAGTCGCCCGGATACGATCGGCCGCGCCCCGCGCATTACGATCCGCGAGCTCGAACTGAGCGCCTTCGAACACCGCGCTGCCTCGACGATCGATGTGCGCGCTTTGGCCTCGCACTGTGACCTGGCCGTCGCTGTACTCGACGCCCTCGTCGACGTTGAAACTTTCGTCCTGTGGATTGTAAGTGGCGTCGCGGGTATGGATGCGACGCTCGCCCTGGCGGATCTCGACCTTGCCGGTGAGCTTGAGCTCGCCGTCGCGCGTGCCTTCGGCGCCGTCGGATTCGAACTCGATATCTTCGGGTAGCGGCGCCGGCGGCTTGGCCTGGCCGCGTCGGCGGGTCGCGGTGGTTTCGGTGTTCGGCGCCGGGCACTTGGGTGCCTGGTTGTCGGCCGCCGGCGCAGAAGCATTTGCAGGGTTCGCCTCACGCTCGGCAGCGTATGCCGTGCCCGAGACCGACGCTGCGGCCAGCACTGCCGCGATTGCGATTGAAAGGCTTGTTAGTGGTGTCGCAGTTCGGTGCATCGGGGGGCGATTATAATGAGCGCCGTTCTTCGCAGGCCGTCTATTTACGTTCCACCTTCTTTTTTGGAGCAGCGATCCGCGTGTCGTCACTTTCACCCGATGGTTCTGCATCACCCGACTTACGGCTGCAACAGCTCGAGCAATGGCTCGCCGGACTGTTCGGCGCGCGCGATTTCGTGGTGACGACGGCTTCCGCCGACGCCAGCTTTCGTCGCTATTTCCGTGTTTCGCGCCAGGGCCAGACCTGGATTGCCATGGACGCGCCGCCAGGCAAGGAGGACATGGGTCCTTACATCCGCGTCGCGGCCATGCTGGTGGACGTGGGGGTCAATGCGCCGCAGGTGCTGCATCGGGATGAGCCCCAGGGGTTCCTGCTCAACACCGATCTGGGCTCGCGAACCTATCTGAACGAACTGGACGCGGGCGGCGATGCCGAGCGGTTGTATCGCGAGGCGATCGATGCACTGGTCGCCATTCAAGCGCGGGCCGGTCAACACGCCGCGCAGCTGCCGCCTTATGACGACGCGCTCCTGCGTCGTGAGATGGGGCTGTTTCCTGAATGGTTCTGCGGCAAGCATCTCGGTCTGCAGTTGAGCGAGGCCGAGGTCGCCGGCATCGCCAGGACGTTCGATACATTGGTCGCCGCAGCCCTGCAGCAGCCGCGAGTGTTCGTCCATCGCGACTATCACTCGCGCAATCTCATGGTCACCGATGGCGTGAGCCACGACCGGGGCGGGCACGGCGCCAATCCCGGCATTCTGGATTTTCAGGATGCGGTGCTGGGGCCGATCACCTACGACCTGGTGTCACTGTTGCGAGATAGCTATGTAGCTTGGCCGAGCGAGCGAGTGCATGCCTGGATCGAATATTTCCGGGATAGGGCGCAGCGTAGTGGGCTCGACGTCGGTGCCACCCCGGCGCAGTTCCAGCGTTGGTTCGATCTGATGGGCGTGCAGCGTCAGCTCAAAGTGCTCGGCATTTTTGCGCGGCTGTATCACCGCGACGGCAAGGCGGGTTACTTGAAGGATCTGCCGCGCACGCTGAGTTATGTCCGCCAGGTGATCGAGAACTACGGCGATCTGGAGTTCCTCACCGGCTTCATCGAACGGCGCATCGTGCCGGCGATGGCGAAGCTTTAGGACAGCCCCCATGCGCGCGATGATTCTTGCGGCCGGACGAGGTGAGCGCATGCGTCCGCTTACCGACCGCACGCCCAAGCCGCTGTTGACCATAGCCGGCAAGCCGATGATCCAGTATCACATCGAGGCGCTGGCCGCCGCGGGGATGCGCGAGATCGTCATCAATCTCGCCTGGCTCGGCCAGCAGATCCGCACGTCGCTCGGCGACGGCTCGCAATTCGGCGTGCGCCTACATTACAGCGACGAAGGCGACGCCGCTTTGGAAACCGGCGGCGGTGTGTTCGAGGCGTTGCCGTTGCTTGCAGGCCCATCGGGCACCGACCCGTTCGTAGTCGTTAGCGGCGACGTGTGGACCGAGTATCCGATCGGCGACGTCGCGAAAAAGCTTTCGACCGCCGACGTGGCGCACTTCGTCGTCGTGCCCAATCCTGACTTTCACGCGCGCGGCGATTTCGGTCTTGCCGATGGAAGGCTCACCGACAGTGGCGAACGCTACACGTATGCGAACATCGGCGTGCTGCGTCCGGAGTTCTTTTCCGGCTGTCAGCGTGGCAAGTTTCCGCTCGCGCCGCTGATGTTTGCCTGGATCCGCAAGAACCGGGTGAGTGGCGAGCTGTATCGCGGTGTGTGGCACAACGTCGGCACGCCCCAACAGCTGCAGCAGATCGATCGGGAGCGGTCAGCTTAGAGCTGCGTCCACATCCGTAGCAGATTGTGGTAATGCCCGGAGAGCGCGACGCTCTGATCCGATTCGCCGAAGCGGCGTCGCACATCTTGAATGGTGGTATCGAGCTGGAACAACAGCTCGCGGTGACGATCGTCGGGCACCATGCTCTGCGTCCAGAAGAACGAACAGGTGCGCTGCCCGCGAGTCACGGGATTGACCCGATGCAGGCTGCCGGAGCGATACAGAATCAAATCGCCCGCCGGCAATTTGATGCTCTGCTCGCCGTGCGTGCCCAGAATCACCAGCTCGCCGCCGTCGTACTCGGACGGCTCGCTGAGAAACAACGTGGAAGACAAATCGGTGCGCAGAAAATATGACGTGCCGGGAATGCCGCGCACCGCGCCGTCGATGTGCACGCCATAGTGCTCGCCGCCTTCGTAACGATTGAACAGCGGCGGCACGGTGCGCAACGGCAGTGCCGCCGAGAAGAATAGCGAATTGCGAGAGAGCGCCGTCAGGATCATCTCACCCAGACGGCGCGCCACCGGCGAGTGCTCGGCGAGCTGGCGATTGTTCTTCACCAGCGCGCCTTGCTCGCCGACGGTCGCCTTACCGTCGATCCATTCCGCTGCGTCGAGGGCACGCCGAGCTTCGTTCACCTGCTCGGCGCTGAGGAGCCTGGGGATGCGAACGATCATGCGGCGTGCACTCGATTGGGACCTTAGAAGTCGACGCTGAAGCTCAGCAAAGCCGAGCGCGGCGCGCCGGGCGAGTAGCGCGACCCGCCATTGTTGAGGCTTGCCACGTACAACTCGTCGGCCAGATTGTAGCCATTGAGCTGCACTGTCAGGTGCTCGCCGATGACATAGGAGAGCATGGCGTCGACCACCCAGTAGTCCGGTGCTTGCGGCGTGTTGGGCGGCGTCGCGCCGGGCACGCTGTTGTTGTTGATTTGACGGAACACCGTGTCTACGTAGCGCACGCCGGCGCCGAGCGTCAGGCCGAATGGCAACTGATAGGTGGTCCAGCTGGTGAACGTGAGCTCGGGCGACCAGTTGATCTGCGCGCCGTTCTGGGTCGCGGTGCCTTCGAGAACTTCCGTCTTCAGCTTGGCGATGCCCGCGCTGATCTGCCAGGCATCGGTGAGCCGACCGACCACACCCAGCTCGATGCCTTGCACGCGCTTCTTGCCGAGTTGCTGGATCGCCGACGGATCGGTTGGATCGTTCTGCACCAGATCGTTCTTGTTCTCGCTACGGAACAGCGCGCCGGTGATTGCGAACGCGCCATCGTTGAGGTCCCACTTGGTGCCGAGCTCGACATTGCTCGACTTCTGCGGATCGACGTTGGGATTGTTGACCGCGTTGTTACCGGTGGTCGCCGTGCTCAAGGTGAAGTTGGCGCCACCGGGAGGCTGCTGCGAGGTGGCGTACGACAGGTAGACGCTGCCGTTTGGCCGTGGCTTGTACAGCACGCCCACCTTGTACGCGAACAGGGAATCGGAGGACTCGAGCTGGGTCGGCACGAGTGTGCCCACCGGCAGCGTCGGATGAGTGGTCGCGGTGGACAGCGATGCGCTTTCGAACTGGGTCGTGTAGTCGTCGAGGCGGATGCCGCCCGTGACTTCCCAACGTTCCGCGAACGAGATGGTATCGAACAGATAAGCGCCGACGGTCGTCGTGTCGCCCTTGGTGTAAACGCCGTTACGCACCAGGTCGAGGCCGGTGATGGGATCGCGCGGATTCGGGTGGTAGAGACTCGCCAGATTCGCGCTCGCCGCCGAGCCGGCCGGTGCCATGGTGCCCTGGCCGATATAAGTCGGGTTGAACTGCTTCTCGTAAATGAACTCCAGACCGCTGGTCAGCGAATGCTCCAGCGTGCCGGTCTGGAACGTCGCCGTCAGGTTGGTCTGATTGGTCAGCACCGTGTTTTCCTGGAACTTGGCCTGGCGCGAGCGCGACACAGTCCATGCGCCGGGATTCGGATCGGTCGCCGTAATCGCGTTCACTCCGGTGAGCAGATAGAACTGCTCGGACTTGCCGTAACGCGAGGTGTTGCGCAGGTGCAGGTTGTCATTGAAGTCGTGCTCGACCCGCGCGGTGAACATCGTGCCTTTGACGTCGTCGAAATCGCTGAGCGCACCATAGAAGTTGTCGCGATCCGCTTTCGCCGGCCGCAGCCCCGCATTGGCGCCGCCTGGCGCGAAGGCCGCGTTGAAGAAGCCATCCAGGCCGATGGTCGGCAGGCCGCCGTCGGGCCGGTTGTCCTGTTTCGTATGCAGCAGATAGAAGTAAGCGCGCGTGTTGCCGTTGAGGCCGAGCGCGAGCGAAGGGGCAATGGCCCAGCTGTTCCTCTCCACGTGATCGCGGCCGTCGACACCGCCATCCTGAACCATGGCGTTCAGACGGAACGCGGTGCCGGCGCCTTCGAAGTAGTGATTCAGGTCGCCGGTGACACGGCTGTTCTCGGCGGTGCCGTAGCTGATCGTGCTGCGCGAGAAGTTATCCGTCACCGGCACCTTGGTCGCCATGTTGATGTAGCCGGAAGCGGCGCCGCGGCCGTTATCGGGCCCCGACGGACCCTTGGCGACTTCCACCTGCTCGGTGTTGAAGGTGTCGCGCGAGATGGTGCCGAGGTCGCGGATACCGTCGATGAAGATGCTGCCCTGGGTATCGAAACCACGCATGAAGATCGAATCGCCGGTCGCGGTGTTGCCGTTCTCGCCCAGCAAGAAGGTCACGCCCGGGGTATTCCGCAGCGCCTGGCTGAGCGTCGTGCTCTGCTGCTGCCGGAGGATCTCACTGCTTATGACGGCGATCGTTTGCGGGGTATCGAGCAACGGTTGAGTGAATTTGGGCGAACTCACCGTATCGACCTTGAGGGTTTCCTCGCTGCCCTCGACCTGAATCTTTCGCATCTGCTGCGGTTTGTCCTCAGCAGCATGCAGCTGCGGGGCCGCTGCCTGTAGCACAGTGAAAACGGTGGCCGCGAGCGTGGAGCGGCGTTTGAAGATGTCGCGCATGACCGGAGGTCTCCCTTATTGAAAGGTAGTGGCTTCTGGCTGGCGACTGACGGCGCCTGAAGGAGGGCCGGGTTGGCGGGCTGCTGGTTTTTGTGGGAGCGGACTTTAGGTGAGAAGGGTTCTCATTTGCAACCGAGGGACTACCAGGGCATCATCGCAGCTGTTCCCCGTGATCCTTCGCTGAGCAAACTTTCGAGCCCGAGAAGAGCGCCGTGTTCGCTGCAGATCATTCGCAACGCCTGTGTGTCGCCACCACCATCGTCGCCGTGCATGCGATCGGGCTGTATGTGGCACTCACATTCGCGCCTCGGATTCAGCAGGCTGTTGCGCAAGTGCCGCTGACCGCAGTCTTCGTATCGCAGCCTGAACCAACCCCTCAGCGTGAGCTTCCTCAGGTCAGCGTGGTAACGCCGCAACCGATTTCGCAGATGCCCGATCTGCCGCTGATCGAGATTCCGAGCGAGGCCCCGCCATCGCCACGAGCGATCACTGTCTCGGTCCAGGCACCGCCTCCGGCTGCCCCGCAAGCCGACCGGAGCACACCCAAGTTGGTGTCGACGGTTGAATATGTCCGCGAGCCTTCACCCCGATATCCACCTCAGTCACGGCGCTTGAGAGAACAGGGCGTGGTCGTGTTGAGAGTGGTGATCGATGAGCACGGCGAGGCGAGCAGTATCGAAATAGAAACGTCCAGCGGCCATGCGCGACTGGACGATGCGGCCCGCGATGCCGTGTTACGTGCGGCCTTCCGGCCCTACGTGGAAGACGGCGAGCCAAGGCGCGCGCTGGTGCTGATACCCATCGAATTCGCTTTAAATCGCGGCTCGGCGTAACTATTCGTTGCGCGCGTTGTCTGTAAATGTTGTCCTAACGACGAATGTGACAGCGGCCAACGCTGGTTCATCAGCGAGTGGAACAATCGACTACGGTAATCGTTGCCAATACGTCCAGTGCCATTCTGACCTCTGTATGCACAGTAGTGCTGCAACGCCTTCGGAAGTCGGCACGTGAATGGTGCGCAGGGGATTTGGGGGCGCGTTTCTTATCAGCAAAGTTAGTTTCCAGGTAGGTAGATTCTGTTTCGGAGTGCTTGCCTTCCTCGCAGAAACTTTATACCTTGCCCGCCGTTTCTGCGGTCTGTAGGACAACGCGTCAATACGGAATTTACGGACTTAATTCCGGCCATCCCGGAGGGGACGCGCACGCGAAGGCCGGCAGAAACGGGGGTTGTATGCCGAATGAGCATACGCATCGAACGACCACTAACGGTTGCGCACTAATCATGCGGGGTTGAGCCTTGAGCCCCGTATCTTATTTTTGTTGAGCTGCAAAGCATGCCCTACGCACCAGCCACGGACACGTCGTTTTTCACCCGCCGCGGTCTCGTCCTCGCAGTCATTGTTGGATTGCATGTCGGGATGTTCTGGCTGCTGAACTCCGGTCTTTCCCATCAGATCATCGATGTCGTGCTCGGCCCGATCGAGACCCGCATGATCGAAGAGGCGCCGAAGCAGGACGAGCCGCCGCCGCCGCCGCCGCCGAAGATCGAAACGCCGCCGCCGTTCGTGCCGCCGCCGGAGATCGACATCTCGATCACGCCGGACGCGCCGCCGACCAACGCGATTCAGCAGACCACCAACGTCCGGCCGACCGCGCCGCCGCCGGTGGCCGCGCCGCCAGCGCCGGCTCCGGTTCAGCGCACCGCGCCGAAGTCGGATACGCGCCGTCCGCTGACGCAGCCTGAATATCCACCTTCTTCGCGCCGTGCTGGCGAAGCGGGCACGGTCATCCTCGAGGTCTATGTGCTCGAGAACGGCCGGGTCGGCGAGGCCAAAGTCAAGCAGTCGAGCGGTTTCCCCCGCCTGGACGAAGCGGCGGTTCGCGAAGTGAAGCGGTCCTGGCGCCTGGTGCCCGGTACCGAGAATGGCAAACCGGTTCCGATGTGGGGGCAGTTCGCCGTCACATTCAAACTCACGGACTGAGGCGCGGGCTACGCGTGACATAAGGGCCTGCTACGAGCGGGCCCAGTAGACGGCAAGACTCCACCCACTGATTCAGGTCATTGATTTAATCGTAGAGGACATCGTTCCATGGCTCCGAACACCGAAAACGTCGAAAACCCCTTCGGCCTACAAGCACTCTGGGAGCAGGGTGGGGTCGTTGCGCACGGCACGCTGATCATCATGGTGATCTTGTCGCTTGCCTCCTGGTACATCATTCTCACCAAGGCATGGGACCAGCGCCGCCTGTTCAAGCAGTACAAGGAAGTCGAAAAGGGCTTCTGGACTGCCGGCAACATCCGTGACGGCGCCGCCAAGCTCACTGGCAAGGACAACGCGTTCCGCATGATGGTGGAAGACGGTCTGCGCGCCGCCCAGCATCACGAAGGTCGCCTGACCGACCAGATCCCGCTGCACGAGTGGATCACCGCGTCGCTGTACCGCACGGTCGATTCCATCACCAAGCGTCTGAACACCGGCCTGTCGATCCTGGCCACCACCGGCTCGACCGCGCCCTTCGTCGGTCTGTTCGGTACGGTGTGGGGTATCTACAACGCGCTGATCCAGATCTCCCTCGCCGGTCAGGCCTCGCTCGACAAGACCGCCGGTCCGATCGGTGAAGCGCTGATCATGACCGCCATCGGTCTGTTCGTCGCCGTGCCGGCCGTGTGGGGCTACAACTGGCTCCTGGGCCGTAACAAGGACATCATCGAGAAGCTGCGTTACTTCGCCTCGGACCTGCACGCCTACCTGGTGAGCGGCGCCCGCGTCGAAACCGGCCCGCTCCCGGCCGCTGCTGGCCGCGCTCCGGCCGCTGCCCCCGCCGCTGCGGTGACCCGTAAGTAATGTGAACGGCCCCGGGTCCACCTGATCACTCAGGTGCCGGGGCCTTCTCTATCGGAGCACGTTGATATGAGTTCATTTGAAGGCATGTTTGCTCCGGCTTCGTCGGACGCCGACGAGAAGGCCATGTCCGAGATCAACACGACGCCGCTGGTCGACGTCATGTTGGTGCTGCTGATCGTGTTCATGATCACCATCCCGGTGATCACGCATACCGTCCCGGTGGAGTTGCCCAAGGTCCGCAACGAGGCGACCAAGACCGCGCCGGAAAACATCACTATCGCGGTGAACAAGGATGGCCAGATTTTCTGGAGCCAGTCCCTGATCCCGGATACGTCAGCGCTGCTCGAGCGTCTGAAGGCCGCAGCTGTGCAGCATCCGCAGCCCGAAGTGCACGTTCGTGCCGACCAGGCCACGCGCTACGAGTACGTGGGCCGGGTGATTCTGACCGCGCAACGCGCCGGTATTCAGAAGGTCGGATTCATCACTGAGCCGGGCGCCAGCTCGCGCTAATCGCCGCGCTACTTAGAAGAGGTATTTGCCATGGCAATGAGTGTAGGCGGCGGTGGGGCAGACGAACCCATGATGGATATCAACACGACGCCGTTGATCGACGTCATGTTGGTGCTGCTGATCATGTTCATCATCACCCTGCCGGTGATGACGCACGCGGTGAAGCTGGACATGCCCCAGTCCAAGTCCAATCCACCGCCCACCGATGTGATTCAGGAGCCGATCCGCGTCGACATCGATTGGGACGGCAGCGTAGTGTGGAACGGCTCGCTGGTGCAGCTGGATCAGCTGGAAGGTTACTTCCGCGCTGAAGCAGCCAAGAACCCGCAGCCGGAACTGCACGTGCGTCCGGAGCGTCGCGCGAATTACGATACGGTGGCCAAGGTGCTGGCATTGGCCCAGCGCAATGGCATGCAGCGCATCGGCTTCGTTGGTAACGAACAGTTCATGGGCGAATAACTGAAAAACCCAGGAGCTGTTCAGCCCGGGTTCATCCCGGGGTGAGCGATGCCGTCGAATTGAAGCTCTTTGTGGCGGCGGGAGTCGAAACAATTCCCGCCGCCGACCGTTTGTAGTCGACGACTCACACAATTTCTGTAGCTTTACGGCCGTAGGGATGCGGTGGCCAGCGAATTTATGGCCGGGTCCATGGTCATAAAGACGAATGGTTGCACAGCACCGTCTCGAACGATTGAACGAATGAGTAGCTGTGGGTCGATTCGCGCCCTTTTGTTATAGATCGGGAAACCATATGACTCGAGTACGTAGTATTGCCGTCGCGATTTCTCTGGCCTTGGGAGCTGTGGTTCCCGCGGTGACTTTGCTGGCCCCCGCGGCGCAGGCCGCCGAGCAGCAGAACAAGATCACCACCAAGGCCGTCGCCGTTCCGCTCAAGGCCGCCCAAGAGGCGATGCAGAAGAAGCAGTGGGACACGGCCCTCACCGAGATCAAGAAGGCCGCCGCGGTCGACAAGAAGACCCCGTTCGAGGCCTACCAGATCGATGAATTCATGGGCTTCGTGCTGATTCAGCAGAAGAAGTTCGGTGAAGCCGCGCCGGTGTTCGAGCGCATGCTGAACTCCGGGCTGATGCCGCCCGAGCAGGTCGACGAGCGCACCAAGACCGTCGCCCAGCTGTACTTCCAGATGAAGGATTACAACAAGGCCGCGCAGTGGTCCAAGAAGTGGCTGGACAAGCACCCGAACACCGAGGACATGGGCATCCTGCTGGGTCAGTCGCAGTACTTGCTGAACGACTACAAGAACGCCGCCGATACCATGAAGAACGTGGTCAACAATGCCGTGAAGGCTGGCCGCAAGCCCGACGAGAACTGGATCCAGATCGTCATGAGCTCGTACTTCAAGATGCAGCCGCAGGACAAGAACGGCATCGGCGACGCGCTCAAGATCATGGTCCGTTACTATCCGAAAGCCGAATACTGGGAAAACCTGCTCGACATCTATCGCCGCAAGGAGAGCGGTGACCGCATCGCGCTCGGCTATTACCGCCTGATGAACGACGTGGGCATCCTCAAAGACAAGGGCGACTTCGTCGAAATGGCGCAGCTGTCGATCGATGCTGGCGTCCCTGGCGAAGCGCAGGCTGCCATGCAGAAGGGCATGGACACGGGCGTGCTGAAGGTCGCCGACAAGACCGAGCAGGGCCGTTATGACCGCCTGATGACCAGCGCCACCAAGCAGTCCGATCTGGACCGCAAGACCCTGGCTCAGCAGCAGACCGAAGCCGATAAGGCCGGCACGGGCCAGATCCTGGTCGGCCTCGGCCAGGCGTACCTGAGCTACGGCGAGACCGATAAGGCCATTGCCGCGCTGGAGAAGGGCATCGCCAAGGGTGGCGTGACCGATGCCGACGAGGCTCAGATCAGCCTCGGCATGGCTTACCTGAAGAAGGGTCAGAAGGACCAGGCTCGCGAGGCTTTCAAGAAGGCCGGCGGCAAGTTCAAGGACCTGGGCGAGTTGTGGGTCATTCGCACCCAGACTGCCTGAACGGTCAGCTGACGTAATGTCAAAAAGGCCCGGCCAAAAGCCGGGCCTTTTCGTTTTCAGCTAGAATTCGGGCCGCGAGCCCCCATGTCGCGTCCGTGAGCGAGCCCGAAGTGAGCGAATTCAAAGGCATCCCCATCGTCCGTAGCGGCGACAAGTACCGCACGCCGCAGGGCTTCAGTGCGATCAAGGACGGCATCAAGGCGTCCTCCCAGGCGGCTCCCATCGAGTTTGGCCGCAAGCCCACCTGGCTGCGTGCCCCGATGCCTGCCGGCCGGGCCTTCGACTCGGTCAAGAGCACCGTGAAAGAACACCGGCTCGCCACCGTCTGTGAAGAGGCCAAGTGCCCGAACATCGGGGAGTGCTGGAACGCCGGCACTGCCACCATCATGCTCATGGGTGCAGTTTGCACCCGTACCTGCCGCTTCTGTTCGGTCGATACCGGCAATCCGCATGGCTGGCTGGATGCCGAAGAGCCGGCCAACAGCGCCCGCACCGTGCAGCTGATGAAGCTCAAGTACGTCGTGTTGACCTCGGTCAATCGCGACGATCTGGCCGACGGCGGCGCGGCGCATTTCGCTGCGTGCGTGCGTGAGATCAAACGTCTCAATCCGAGCACCGCCGTGGAAGCGTTGACGCCGGATTTCCAGGGCGTGCTGGCCGATGTCGAAACGGTGGTCTCGAGCGGCCTCGAAGTGTTCGCACAGAACGTCGAGACCGTGCGTCGCCTGACACATCCGGTGCGTGATCCGCGCGCCAGCTACGAACAAACATTGGCAGTGCTCGGGCACGCCAAGCGGTTCCGTCCCGACGTGCTGACCAAGACCAGCTTGATGCTCGGCCTCGGCGAGACCGACGAAGAGATCGAGACTGCGATGGATGACATGCGCGCGGTCGGCGTCGACATTCTCACGCTTGGCCAGTATCTGCGCCCGACCCCAAATCATCTCGCCATCGAGCGCTGGGTCACGCCCGCCGAGTTCGAGCGTTACCGCGAATGGGCGCTGGCGAAAGGCTTCCTCGAGTGTGTGTCCGGTCCGCTGGTGCGATCGAGCTATCGCGCCGAGCGTGCGCTGGAAAGAAACAACGCGGGATTGAAGCCAGCCGTCGGCAATCCGTAATGCAACCTGAGTTGCGTTGGCTGGGGCGCGTCGAGTACGAGCCCACCTGGCGCGCGATGCAAACGTTCACCAACGAACGCGACGCCAGCACGCCCGACCAGATCTGGTTTCTCGAACATCCGCCGGTATTCACGCTCGGCATGAATGCCGCGCCGGAGCATCTGCTCGCGCCCGGCGACATTCCCGTTGTGCAGATCGATCGCGGCGGCCAGGTGACGTACCACGGGCCGGGACAGCTGGTGGTCTATCCGTTGCTCGATGTGAGAAGAGCGGGGCTCGGCGTGCGACAAATGGTGATGGCGTTGGAGAACGCGATCATCGATCTGCTCGCATCGTGGAACATCGAAGCAGTCGCGAAGCGCGACGCTCCCGGCGTGTATGTAAAGGGACGCAAAGTTGCCAGCATCGGGCTGCGGATCCGCCGCGGCAGCAGCTATCATGGCCTGGCGTTCAATGTTGCGATGGATTTGCAGCCATTCCAGCGCATCAATCCCTGCGGCTATCGTGGCCTGGAAGTCACCGATCTGCGCTCGCTGGGCGTGAACGCAAGTGTGCAGGAAGTTGCGGATGCACTATCGCCGCGACTGCTTGCATCGTTGCAGCTGACGCCGAGCGTCGGCTAGCGAACCAACATGCGAAGGTTCCGTCATGCGCGCAGTCGTCCTCAGCAGCTATGGGCCGCCTCCTGATCTTTCCGTAAAAGAGATTCCCGCACCGGCCTTGCAGCCGGGACACGTTCGCATCCGCGTGCACGCAGTGGGCTTCGGCTTTCCTGACGCGCTGATGGTCGCGGGCAAATATCAAGTCAAGCCGCAAGTGCCGTTCACGCCCGGGACTGAAGTTGCCGGTGTGATTACCGAAGTCGCAGCCGACGTCACAGAGTTCAAACCGGGCGCGAGAGTGCTGGCGATGGTGGGACAGGGCGGTCTCGCTGAAGAGTGCATTGCGCCTTCACATGCACTGATTCCGTTGCCTGCATCGATGAGCATGGCTGCGGCCGCGGGCTTTCTCGTCAACTACGGCACGACGTATCACGCACTGGTGCAGCGAGCAAACATTCAGCCCGGCGAAACATTGCTGGTGTTGGGCGCGGCCGGCGGCGTTGGTTTGACCGCGATCGAAATCGGCAAAGCGTTGGGTGCTCGCGTGCTGGCGGCGGCGAGCACGCCGGAGAAGTTGGAACTGGCGAAGCGTCATGGCGCGGACGCGGTGTTCAACTACACGCAGGACACGATCAAAGCGAAAGTGATGGAGTTCACCGGCGATCGTGGTATCGATGTCGCATACGATCCGGTGGCGGCGGACTTCGCCGAGCAGGTCGTGCGCTCGATGGCCTGGAACGGCCGTTACCTGGTGATCGGCTTCGCCGGCGGCAAGATTCCGGCGATCCCGATGAATCTGCCGCTGCTCAAAGGCTGTTCGCTCGTGGGTGTCTTCTGGGGCGCCCACACGCGCAAGGAGCCGGCGCTGCACGCGTCCAATCTGCAGGCGCTGTTCGAGTTGTTCGAGAGCGGCAA
Source organism: Steroidobacter cummioxidans (assembly GCF_003104955.1). NCBI lineage: Bacteria > Pseudomonadati > Pseudomonadota > Gammaproteobacteria > Steroidobacterales > Steroidobacteraceae > Steroidobacter > Steroidobacter cummioxidans. The sequence goes on from NZ_LSRW01000084.1 coordinate 40,153, forward strand.
GATCAAGCCGCATGTCACGGAGCTGGAGGGATTGGAGCGCTTCACGGCAGCGCTCGATGTCTTGAATACGCGGCGCTCGACGGGGAAGGTGGTGATCCGCGTCGCGGCGGATTGAGCGCTCGCGTTATAGCACCACCATCACTCGCTCGTGCGCGGTGAGCTCGCGGTACAAATCATCCAGCTGTTGTTTGCTCTGCGCCGTAAACGTGCACGTCAAGCTCAGGTAGCTGCCGCTGCTGCTGGGGCGCTCTTCGATGTTGCCGGGCTCGATCGGACCGGCGTGCTTCTGCACGATGCCCAGCACGATGCTGCGAAAGTCGTCGGTACGGCGGCCCATGACTTTCAGGGGAAAGTCACAGGGGAACTCGAACAGGGTGTCAGGCGGAGTGCTGGTGTCGCTCATAGGAGGTCGATATGCGGCCAGGGCGGCGCCAAGTCAAGCCGCAATTCACCGCCCAGGCGTGTCGGCTGGCGTGTCAGCCAGTTGCTGGCGCAGCTGGAGGAAAGAATCCGCCATGCGCAGCCATGCCGGGCCCGGGCGCCCCGAGCCGATCGGTGCGCCATCGACGCGCGTTACGGGTAGCACGTCGCGGGTCGCGGCGGAGATCCAGACCTCATCCGCGGCTCGCAATTCTTCGAGCGCGATACTCCGAATCTCGATGGGCATGACATTGGTCGCAAGCGACAACGCCGCGTCGCGAGTCGTGCCCGGCAGAATGCGATGACTGTTCGGGGGCGTAATCAGCACACCGCCCTTCACGATGAACACGCTGCTCGACGAGCCTTCCAGCACCTGGCCATCGCGCACGATGAGTGCCTCGCTGGCGCCTGCGTCTGCGGCTTGCTGTTTCATCAGCACGTTGGCGAGCAGCGAGGTGCTCTTGATGTCACATCGGCCCCAGCGAAAATCTTCCAGCGTGATCGCAGACAAGCCAGTCGCACGCTGCTCATCGGTAAAGACGGGCATGGGCGAAGCCATGACGAACACAGTGGGTTTGACCACAGCGGGGAACGCGTGATTGCGGCCATACTCCATGCCGCGGCTCACCTGCACGTAAATGTATGAATCGCTGCCGCCGCCGTTGAGTGCGATCAGCTGATCGAGAATCCCGCGCCACTGTTCGTGCGTGTGTGGATTCTCCAGGCGGATCTCACGCAGGCTGCGGGCCAGGCGATCGAAGTGCTCCCGGAATAGAAACATCCGGCCGCCGAACACCGGCAGCACTTCGTAGACGCTGTCGCCGAACAGGAAACCGCGGTCGAGTGGCGAGATTCGGGCATCGCGCAGTGCTAAGTACTCGCCGTTGAGATAGCACTGCGGCAATGGGTCGGGCATGGGAGTTGCGTCAGTTCATCCAGAGTTTCACGTTGTCGACCAGTCGGCCAAAGATACCAGCCTGCGGCACTTCGGTGGTCGGATGCAGCGGGTACGTGCCAATGACCTTGTCACCCAAGGTAATGCGCAGCTGGCCGGCAGCATTGCCGGGCGACAGCGGTGCAAGCAATGGATCCGGTACATCGGCAGCGGCGGACAGCAGCTTTTCCTGGCCACGAGGAATGGTGACGTAGACGTCGTCGACGACGCTGAGCGGTACTTCATTCGCTTCACCCTTCCAGACCTTGACCGTCATCACTGGCGACTTGTTCGCGTACAGCGGACGTGTCTGATAGAAATTGAAGCCATAGTTGAGCAGTGCGGAGCTGGCATCTTCACGCGCACGCACCGTCGGCGAGCCCAGCACGACCGACACGAGACGCATGCTGTCACGGCGCGCGGAGGAGACGAGGCAGTAACCGGCCGATCCGGTGTGACCGGTCTTCAGACCGTCGACGCTCGGATCGCGGTCCAGCAGACCGTTACGATTCGGCTGCGTGATCTTGTTCCAGGTGAACTGGCGCTGCGAATAAAACTTGTAGTAGTCCGGATACTCCTTGATCAGCGCACGCGACAGGACGGCGATGTCGCGAGCCGTCGTGTAGTGCTCGGGGCTGGGCATGCCCGGGCTGTTCTGGAAGTGCGTGCTCGTCATGCCGAGCTGCTGCGCATATTGATTCATCAGATCGACGAACACCGGCTCGCTACCGGCGACGTGCTCGGCGAGCGCCACGGTCGCATCGTTGCCCGACTGCACGATCATGCCTTGAATCAGATTCTCCACGCTGACCTGCGTGCCCACGTCGACGAACATGCGCGAGCCATCCTGCGAGCGCGCGTAGGCGCTGATCGTCACCATGTCCGTCATTTTGATGCGGCCATCCTTGAGCGCATGAAACACCGCATAAGCCGACATCAGCTTGGTGAGGCTGGCGGGCTCCAGGCGCTCGTTCTCATTGCTGGCGGCGAGTGTCTGGCCGCTGGCGTAATCCAGCAGGATGAAACCGCGAGCCTGCACTTGCGGCGGCGCTGGGATCGGCGGCGGCATGAGGCCAGGGGCGGTGGTGCCTGCTGTGGCATCGGACAGCGGCGCCGCGACGGCCCGCTCGATGGCCGGTGCGTTGGAATCTGAACAAGCGGCCAGCGACAATGCGAGCGCCAGCGGTGCGGTGAGTTTCAGCAGGGGGACGGGCTTGCTTGCAGGCATGGTGACGTTCGAGCGGAGGGCGAGGCGGGGCGGATTCTACCCATCGCGTCGCTCGAAAAGCAGGCGAATTGTGGCAATCGCGTGCCCCAGCGATCGCGGGGCACGGCGCGCGCGCTTATAAATTAATTGGCGGCGAGGCGCGCGTCGGGGAAGCCCAGCATGCGCAGCCGCTTCACCACTTTATCGAATTCATTGACGCTCGGAATCGGACCGACGTGCACGCGGTACAGCGTCTTGCCTTCTACCTGAGCCTGACGCACGAAGGCGTTGTCGATCCCCTTGGAATGCAGCTGCCCGAGCAGCTTGGAGGCGTTGGCTTCGGTGGCGAACGCGCCTGCCTGAACATACAAATCCGACGTGGCGGCCGGTGCTGGTGGCGGCGCGTTTTTTTCCATCGGCGTGAGCGCGCGCACTTCGACGAATACCGTGCCAGCCTTGAGCATGTCGAGCTTGGCGGCCGCGGTGTAAGAAAGGTCGATGATGCGACCTTCCTTGAAGGGGCCGCGATCGTTCAGCCGCACGACCACGTGTTTGCCATTGCTCAGGTTGGTGACTTGAACATAGGCCGGCAGCGGCAGCGTCTTGTGAGCTCCGGTCATTGCGTACATGTCGTAACGCTCGCCGTTGGAGGTGCTGGCGGCATGGAAGCCCGGGCCGTACCACGAGGCCACGCCGCGCTCGACATAGCCGTCGGCGCTGTTGAGCACGAAGTAGCGTTTGCCGAGTACGTCGTAGAACGCTGGATTGCCACGAGCCGATTTCGGCTCGGCGCGAGGCACGGGATCAGGAATGCTGTCTATATCCGCCGGAATGGGCGAGGGCGACGGCAGCGGCGGATGTTTGGGCGGCTGGATCACGGACGGCGTCGAGCAGCCGGCGACGACCAATGCCAATGTGAGAGGGAGCCAGTTCGATGTCGAGGATCGCCACGCTCGCGTCCTCATCTTTCGGTATCCCTCATAAAGTTCTGAATGGCCTCGCCCAGGTCATGTACAGCCATGGCATACATCGGACTGCGGTTGTACCGAGTGATCACATAGAAGTTGTTGAAGCCGACGCGGTACAGCGGGCCGTCCTTGCCCTGGCCGACGACCAGCATGGCAGGAGTGCCCGGCGGCAGCTCGGTCTCGAACTTCACGCCCTTGTCGCGCAATGATTGCACGGTCTCGTTCAAAGCCAACTTGATGTCGAATCGCGACAGGTCGGGGTCCTTCAGGGTCGCATCGACGACCACCTGCTGGCCGTTCACCCAGCCGTGCTGCACCAGGTAGTTGGCGATCGAGCCGACCACGTCGTCCCAGCTGTGCCACAGATCGCGATGGCCGTCGCCATCGCCGTCTACCGCCCATCTGCGATAGCTGGAGGAGATGAACTGAGCCGCCCCCATGGCGCCTGCATACGAGCCCAGCGCGGTCGCTGGATCGACTTTCTCCTCGCGCGACAGCAACAGGAATTCCCGCAGCTCGCCGAGGAAGAACTCGCCACGCGGCGGATAATCGAAGCCCAGTGTCACCAGCGCATCGAGCACTTTGTAGCGCCCGGTGATGCGTCCGAAGGAAGTCTCGACGCCGAGGATGCCGACGACGATATCCGCCAGCTGCGGGTCGGGGATCTGCTTGAGCTTCTCGCCGTGGCCGAGCCAGAAGTCGGCGCCTTGATTGATGCGCCTTTCGGTGAGGAAACGATCGCGATATTCATGCCACGGCACGACGCGCTCGGCGGGCCGGCTGATGGCATCGAGAATCGGTTGTTTGGTCTCGGCACTCTTCAGCAGCGCCTCGAGCTTGGCTTTCTCGAAGCCGTGCTCGCGGGTCATGGTGTCGATGAAGGTGCGGACTTCAGGGCGCTTGGTGTCGAAGGCCAGCGCAGGCAACGCGACAGCGGACAGGAGCAGGGGCGTCAGGGACAGCAGATTCAATCTCAACGGCTCACCAATTTCCGCTTCGCGCACAAGGACATGAGAATACCGAAACCGGCCATGAGGGTCACCATCGCAGTACCGCCGTAGCTGACGAAAGGCAGCGGCACACCCACCACTGGCAGCAGGCCGGTGACCATGCCGGTATTGACGAAAACATACACGCAGAACGTCAGCGCCAGGCTGCCCGAGGCGAGCCGCGAGAACGTGTCGTGTGCAGTCGCGGCCAGATACAGAGCGCGACCGATGACGAACATGAACAACAGAATGATGGTTACGAGGCCGATCAGGCCCCATTCCTCGCCGACCACGGCGAAAATGAAATCCGTCGAGCGCTCCGGCAGGAATTCCAGCTGCGCCTGGCTGCCGTTGAGATAGCCCTTGCCGAACACGCCGCCCGAGCCGATCGCGATCTGCGACTGGATGATGTGATAGCCCGAGCCGAGCGGATCGTTTTGCGGATCGAGGAAGGTGAGCACTCGTTGCTTTTGATAGTCGTGTAGCAAGAAATGCCACGCGCCGATGGCCACGGGGACCAACAGACTGACCACGGACAGAATGTATTTGATCTGCAGGCCAGCCAGCAGCACGACCATGCCGCCGCCGGCGGCGACCAGCAGCGACGTGCCCAGGTCGGGTTGCTCGGCAATGATCAAGGTCGGAATGCCGATGCCGAGCGCCAGCACCAGCAGCGTGGGGAAACTCGGCGGCAGGGGACGCTCATGCAGAAACCACGCACAGGCCAGTGGCACGGCGAGCTTCATGATTTCGGAAGGCTGGAAGCGCACGAAGCCGAGATCGAGCCAGCGCTGCGCGCCCATCGCAATATCGCCCTGGATCATCACCGCGAGCAGCAGCAGCAGCCCGGTCACCCAGGCGACCGGCGCGGCATTGCGGATGATCCGCGGCGGCACCTGAGCGAGCATGATCATCGCGATCAGACCGAGCGCGAAGCGCATCAGCTGCGCTTCGAGCATATCCAGACTGCTGCCCGAGGCGCTGAACAGCACGATGCTGCCGATCGCACCGACCATACACAGCGCGATGAACAGTGGGCCGTCCAGATGCAGCGCCAGCAGCAGCTGTGCGGTGCCGGTCAATGTGCGCTGAGTGCGCGAGGTATCGACCGCGTCCAGGCTGCTCATTCGGTCTCTCCTCGACGCGGTGTCGCGACTGGCGGCGCCGGCTTGCGTTTCGCGTCCTGCTCCGCCAGCTGCTCGGGCGTCAGCAGATAAGTATCCAGAATGCGACGTGCGATCGGTGCGGCGAACGCCGAGCCGCCGCCCGGAGCGTTTTCGACCACCACTGCGACCGCGATGCGCGGCTCTTCAACGGGTGCGAAGGCAATGAACAACGCGTGGTCACGCAGATGCTCCGCGAGGTCGCCGGCTTTCCGCATTTTTTCGTTGGCCGCGACCGTGAACACCTGCGCCGTGCCGCTCTTGCCCGCGATCTTGTACATCGCGTTGGCAGTCGCGCCACGCGCGGTACCGTAGGACGCGTTGGCGACGTCGAACATACCGCCGACTGCGACATCCCAAGCCGCTGGATCGTTGACATGCGGAGAGGGCAGTTGCGACGGCGGCAGTTCCTCGACCTGACCCGTCGTCACATTGCGAATGGCGCGCACCAATCGTGGCTTGAAGCGCTGACCCCGGCCGGCGATGGTCGCAGTGGCATGGGCCAGCTGCAGCGGGGTCGCGTTCATGTAGCCCTGGCCGATACCGATACTGATGGTATCGCCGGGGAACCACATCTGCGCCTCCTTGCGGCGGAACGCTTTTTTCTTCCAGTCCGTCGACGGCAGCAGGCCGATCTTCTCGCCTGGAATATCGATGCCGGTAATGGCGCCCATGCCGAACTGCGTCAGGTAGTTGTGGATGCGATCCACGCCCATCTGATTGGCGATGTCATAGAAGTACACGTCGCACGAAGTCGCGATCGCCTTGCGCATGTCCACGTGGCCGTGGCCGCCGGGCTTCCAGTCGCGCCACGGTCTGCTCACGCCGGGCATACGATAGGCGCCACGACAGAAAACGCTGTTCGCGGGGGTGACCACGCCATATTCGAGCGCAGCCATGGCCATCATCGGCTTCACCGTCGAGCCCGGCGGATACACACCGCGAATCACGCGGTCGAACATGGGTCGATCCGGATCTTCGGTCAGCGCCAGGTATTCGGGTCGCGTCAGGCCGCGAGCAAACATGTTCGGATCGAACGCGGGCGTGCTGACGAAGGCGATGATGTCGCCATTGGCCGGATCGATCGCCACCGCCGAGGCGCGCTGGCCCCGCAACGCCTCTTCCGCCGCCCGCTGCACCCGCATGTCGATGGTCAGGATCAGATCGTTGCCGGCGACCGGCTCCTTGCGATCGAGCTTGGCCGCTTCGTTACCGATGCGCTCGACACTGCGTCCCTGGGCATTCACCAGCAGTTGCTGGAAGCCTGCTCGGCCGTGCAGCTGACTTTCATAGGCGTATTCGACGCCGTTCTTGCCGGTGAGCGTGGTGCCGGCATAGTCGTCCAGGTTCAGACGTTTCTTGTCGTCTTCACTGATCGCGCCGACGTAGCCGAGGGCATGCACGCTGCTTTCGGCGAGCGGGTAGTAGCGCGTCAGACGCGGGCGAATCTCGACGCCCGGAAACTGATGGCGGCGCGCCGCGAACCGTGCCAGCTCGAGCTCAGTGAGCTGCAACTTGATCGGCACCGCATCGAAGCTGCGACGGCCCCGCAGATCGCGCTTGATGGCCGGAATGTTGTCCTGGTCGATCAGGCCGATCTCGGCGATGCCATGCAGGGTCGCATCGATGTCGGCGACCTGCTCCTTGGTCAATTCCAATTGATAGGACGGCGCGTTGGTGGCGAGCGGCAGACCGTTGCGATCCAGGATCAGGCCGCGATTCGGCGGAATCGGCTCGATGCGGATCCGGTTACCTTGCGACAGCGCGGCGAAGTAGTCGTACTTGACCACCTGCAGCCACACCAGGCGCGAAATCACCAGCCCCATGGCGATGACCATGAACACCGCCGCGATGACCGCCCGCTGCTCGAACAGCTGGCTTTCGGCGTGATGATCTTTGATGCGGACGGAGCGAGGCATGCGCTAGGGCCTGTGAAGACTCATTTGGGACCGGCGCGAGGCGCTACCGGTTCCTCCGATTCCAGGTATCCAGGGTTGCGACCAGGATGGGCCACAGGATCGCGCCGCTGATCACCGGCAGCCAGCGCATCCAGGTCGTGACCGGCTGACCGATGATGCCATCGAGCCAGAACACGATGAATTGATACAGCGCCAGAAATGCAAACACGGTGAGCGTCTGCTGGGACAGCGGAAAGATACGGATACGCAGCTGAAACTTGTGCGTCAGATACGCAACGACCAGAAAGGCCAGCGCGTGTTGCCCGAGGATGATGCCCTTGAGCACGTCGATGGCGAGCCCGCAGAACCAGGCGAACAACAGACCGGAGATGCGCGGCGCGCTCAGTGACCAGTAAATCACCAGCAACAACAGCAGATCGGGCCGCGCCGCGTTGATCGGCTCGGGCAATGGCAACACCGCGAAAATGATCGCCAGGATCACCGTGAAGGTGACGCGCAGGCGACTGATACGACCGTCACTCACGATGGTTCGTCCGGGCCCTGGCTGAGGAGGAGGGCGTCATTTAATCCTGGGGCGGTTGTGGCTGCGGCTGAGCGGCTGGCGCGGGCGCAGGCGTCGCAGTAGCTGTGTCGGCTGCAGGCTTCGATTCTGTAGCCGCCGGCTTGGCGGGCTTGTCCGCGGGCGGCTCGACCGGCGCGGGCGTATCCGCCCACAGCAGCAGCACTTCGCGATCGCGATCGAGCTGGGCCAGCGGCCTGGCTTCCACCAGCGCGAACGTATCGGCCGGATTGCGCTCCACTTTGCTGACTCGGGCGACCGGATATCCGGCCGGAAAAATGCCATCGAGGCCCGAGGACACCAGCAGGTCGTCGGCCTTCACATCCGATTCCACCGTCATGTACGGCAGGCTGAGCTTGCTCAGATCGCCCGCGCCGACCGCGATGGAGCGGATGCCATTGCGGTTCACCTGCACCGGGATGGCGTGCCCGGAGTCGCTGATCAGGATGATCGTCGAGGAGTATTTGTCCACCTGAACGACCTGACCGAAGATGCCGAACGCGTCCAGCACCGGCTGATTCTTGAACACGCCGTCGTCGGTGCCCTTGTTGATTCGCACCCGGTGACGGAATGGATCGACATCGACCCGCATGATCTCGGCGATCATGGTCCGGCCGCCGACGCCGGCCGAGGCTTCGCGCACGGCCCGCAGCCGGACGTTCTCCTCACGCAGGGAATCGAACTGCAGCAGTTTGACGCGGGCTTCGTTCAGCTCTTTGGAGAGGTCGGCGTTTTCGGTGCGCAGGCGCTCGCGGTCGGCGAAGCTGCCGGTCAGCCAGTCCCAGGCCTGGCCGGGCGTCTGCACGACGGCATAAACCGGCGAGGCCGCGGCGCCCAGCCATTCGCGCACGGTTTCCAGATAGTTGCCGCGATGGTCGAGCATCATGATGCCGACCGAGACCAGGCCGAGAAAAAACAACCCGGCGCCGAGCGGCGGGCCTCGGCCAATGATGTTCCGGCTATCGGAGCTCAGCGTGACCATTTAGTTATGCGCAGGCGAACCCTCTGTCAGTTCGCCGGAAGGGCTATTCCAGATTGAATAGCGCGGGGCCGTGCTCGTCGATCAGCTCCAGCATGCGGCCGCCGCCGCGGGCCACGCAGGTGAGCGGATCTTCGGAGACCACCACCGGCAGGCCGGTTTCTTCCATCAGCAGCTTGTCGATGTCACGCAGCAGTGCGCCACCGCCGGTGAGCACGATGCCGCGCTCGGCCACGTCCGCGCCCAGCTCGGGCGGCGTCTGCTCGAGCGCGACCTTCACCGCGCCGACGATGCCGGCCAGCGGTTCCTGCAACGCTTCGAGGATTTCGTTCGAATTGAGTGTGAAGCTGCGCGGCACGCCTTCGGAAAGGTTGCGGCCCTTCACGGAAATCTCGTTGACCTGCTGGCCAGGATAGGCCGAGCCGATCTCGATCTTGATCTTCTCGGCGGTGGCTTCGCCGATCAGGATGCCGTAGTTACGGCGTACGTAATTGATGATGGCGTCATCGAAGCGGTCGCCGCCGATGCGCACCGACGATGCGTACACGATGCCGTTGAGCGAAATGACCGCGACTTCGGAAGTGCCGCCACCGATGTCGAGCACCATCGAGCCGCGGGCTTCGTGCACCGGCAGACCGGCGCCGACTGCGGCGGCCATCGGCTCTTCGATCAGTCGCACCCAGCGGGCGCCGGCGCCTTCGGCCGACTCCTGAATGGCGCGACGTTCCACTTGCGTGGAGCCGTACGGCACGCAGATCAGCACGCGTGGGCTGGGACGCATCAGACGATTACCGTGCACCTTCTCGATGAAGTACTGCAGCATCTTCTCGGTGACGGTGAAGTCGGCGATTACGCCGTCTTTCATCGGGCGGATGGCGGTGATGTGGCCGGGCGTGCGACCCAGCATGTTCTTCGCTTCCTGACCGACGGCTTCGATTTTCTTGCCGGCGCGACCCGGCTCTTCACGGATCGCGACTACCGAAGGCTCGTTCAGCACGATGCCTTTGCCGCGCACGTAAATGAGGGTATTCGCAGTCCCCAGATCGATCGACAGGTCGTTGGAAAAATACCCGCGGAGGTTTTTGAACATGGTTGTTGTGCGTCGAGCGACGGGTCGAGGCGCGAGGGAAGGGGGGCAAAAAAGTTGCGGTACTCTAGCAACGGGTTTCACATAGCACAAGCTTTCAGGTGTATGATTAGCCCGCATTTTTCCAGGGATTTTTGCGGTCTTTTCGGCTCCTCATTGCGCCTCCGCCTGATGCTGCGGTGGGTGTGGGGTCTCACTGATGCAAATTCTTTCCAGATATTCCAGCGGAAACTTTCGGCCATGAGTCTTACCGATCACGATGTGAAAAACATCGCGCACCTGGCGCGCCTCGCGCTTACCGAGGAACAGTTGCCGGTGTACGTGGACAGCCTGTCGAAGATCTTCGACTTCGTTGCGCAGCTCAACGCCGCGGATACCGCGTCGGTCGAGCCGATGGCGCATCCGCTCGCCGATCAGGTGCAGCGCATGCGGCCGGATGAAGTGCTGGACAACGACCAGCACGCCAAATATCAGCGCAACGCCCCGCGCGTCGAAGCGGATCTGTATCTCGTGCCCAAAGTCATTGAATAAGCGACCGACCCATGACTGAACTGCATCATCTGACCTTGGCCGAGCTGAACGAGGGATTGCGGGCGCGCCGCTTTTCCAGTGTCGAGCTCACCAAGCATTTTCTGGCGCGAATCGAGCGCTTGAACCCGACGCTGAATGCGTTGATTACCGTAACTGCCGAGCAGGCGCTGGTCGCGGCGCACCGCGCCGACGAGCAGCTGGCCTCGGGAGAGGCCGGTGCGCTGGCCGGCATGCCGCTGGTTCACAAAGATATCTTCTGCACCGACGGTGTATTGACCACCTGCGGCTCGCGCATGCTGTCCAACTTCGTCGCGCCTTACGACGCCACCATCGTCGAGAAGCTGTCGCAATCTGGCGTCGTCATGCTGGGCAAAGCGAACATGGATGAGTTCGCGATGGGCTCCTCCAACGAGACCAGCTTCTACGGGCCGGTGAAGAACCCGTGGGACCTGAAGAAAGTGCCGGGCGGCTCGTCGGGCGGCTCGGCCGCGGCGGTGGCCGCTCGACTCGCGCCGGTGGCAACCGCCACTGACACGGGTGGCTCGATTCGCCAGCCCGCCGCCCTCACCGGGTTGACCGGGTTGAAACCCACTTATGGGCGCGTATCTCGCTACGGGATGATCGCATTCGCTTCCAGCCTCGATCAGGCCGGCACGTTGACCTACACCGCCAAAGATGCGGCGCTGGTATTGCGTGACATGGCGGGTTTCGATCCGCGCGATTCGACGAGCGTCGACACGCCAGTGCCCGACTACGTCGCGGCCCTCGATCAGCCGCTTGCCGGCTTGAAGATCGGCCTGCTCAAGGAGTTCTTCGAAGGCGGCCTGGAAGAATCCACTGCCAAGCTGATCCGCGAGGCGCTGCAGGTGTACGAGCGGCTCGGCGCGAAGCTCGTCGAAGTGAGCTTGCCGAACCTGCCGCTGTCGGTGCCCACCTATTATGTGGTCGCGCCGGCGGAGTGCTCGTCGAACCTGTCGCGCTTCGACGGCGTGCGTTTCGGTTATCGCTGTGAGAATCCCAAGGACCTGGTCGACTTGTACAAGCGCTCGCGAGGCGAGGGCTTCGGGGCCGAGGTCAAGCGTCGCATCATGACCGGTACGTATGTGCTCTCGGCCGGTTACTACGATGCGTATTACCTGCGCGCGCAGAAGATTCGCCGTTTGATCACCGACGATTTCGCGCGTGCCTTCCAGCAAGTGGACGTGTTGATGGGTCCTACCTCGCCGACGCCGGCGTTCGACATCGGCGCCAAGGTCGACGATCCCATCACCATGTACTTGAACGACATCTACACCATCGGTGCCAATCTCGCGGGCCTGCCGGCCCTGTCGATTCCTTGCGGTGCCGTGGGTGGTCTTCCGGTCGGATTGCAGATCATCGGTCCGCACTTCGCCGAGGCCAAATTGCTCAACGTCGCGCACGGCTATCAGAACGAAACGCTGTGGCACCGGGACATTCCTAAAGGTTACGAATGATGAGCTGGGAAACCGTCATCGGTTTGGAAATTCACGCGCAGCTGGCAACGCGCAGCAAGATCTTTTCCAGTGCCGCCACCGCGTTCGGCGCCGCGCCGAACGCACAAGCGAACCTGGTCGATCTGGGCTATCCCGGCGTGCTGCCGGTGTTGAATCGCGAAGCAGTGCGCATGGCTGTGAAGTTCGGTCTCGCGGTCGGCGCGCAGATCTCGCCGCGTTCCATCTTCGCGCGCAAGAATTACTTCTATCCCGACCTGCCGAAGGGCTATCAGATCAGTCAGTACGAGAAGCCGGTGGTCGAGAAGGGCACGATGCAGATCCTGCTCGAGGACGGCACGGTCAAGGTCGTCGGCATCACGCGCGCGCATCTCGAAGAGGACGCGGGCAAGTCGCTGCACGAAGACTTTCAGGGCGCCTCGGGCATCGACTTGAATCGCGCCGGCACGCCGCTGCTGGAAATCGTTTCCGAGCCCGACATGCGCTCGGCCAAGGAAGCGGTCGCGTATCTGAAGAAGATCCATACGCTGGTGCGCTATCTGGAGATCTGCGACGGCAACATGCAGGAAGGCTCGTTCCGCTGCGATGCCAACGTCTCGGTGCGCCCGGTGGGCCAGGAGAAGTTCGGCACGCGTTGCGAGATCAAGAACCTGAACTCGTTCCGTTACATCGAAAAGGCCATCAACTACGAAGTGGCGCGCCAGATCGAAGTGATCGAGTCCGGCGGCAAGATCGTGCAGGAGACCCGTCTGTTCGATCCGGACAAGGGCGAGACGCGCTCGCTGCGCTCCAAGGAAGAGGCCAACGACTATCGTTACTTCCCGGATCCGGACCTGCTGCCGGTGGTGATCGAGCGGGATTTCATCGAGAGCGTGCGCACCACGCTGCCGGAGTTGCCGGATCAGAAGGCGGCGCGCTACATCGAGAAGTTCGGTCTGTCCGCGTACGACGCCGGTGTGCTGACCGCAAGCCGCGAGATGGGCGATTACTACGAAGGCGTGCTCGCCGCGCTGAAGTCGAAGAATCTCGAAGGCAACGAGAAGCTCGCCGCCAACTGGACGATGGGCGAGCTGTCGGCGGCGCTCAACAAGGATGGCGTCGAGATCACGCAGACGCGCATCAACGCGGAGCGGCTCGCGGGCTTGTTGGCGCGCATTGCCGACGAGACCATCTCGGGCAAGATCGCCAAGGAAGTGTTCGAGGCGATGTGGGCCGAGGGTCAGGATGCCGACGCCATCATCGAAGCCAAGGGGCTGAAGCAAATCACTGACACGGGCGCCATCGAAAAGACCATCGACGAGGTCATGGCGGCCAATCCCAAGCAGCTGGCCGACTATCGCTCCGGCAAGGACAAGCTGTTCGGCTTCTTTGTCGGTCAGGTGATGAAGGTCACCGGCGGCAAGGCCAACCCGGCCCAGGTCAACGATTTGTTGAAGAGGAAGCTGGCGGGTTGAATGGGCGAATTGGGGCGCAACTGGCCCTGTTGAAAAAGCAGCTCGCGGGCTAATGTAACGGCGGATGAGTAACATCATCCGCCTTCCTGTCACCCCGGCCGTTACACCTCTCATGCACGATCGCGATTGCCTGCACAGATTCCTGTTCGAGCACTATCCGATTCGCGGCCACATCGTCCATCTGGACGCATCGTGGCGCGCGTTGCTGGAGCATCGCGAGTATCCGTCGGTCATTCGTGACACGCTGGGCGAGGCGGTTGCCGCTTCGGTGCTGCTGGCGGCCACGTTGAAGTTCGAGGGCACGCTGAGCCTGCAGCTCAAGGGGCAGGGGCCCATGCATCTGATGCTGGCCCAATGCTCGGATACATTGGGCGTGCGAGCGGTGGCGCGCTACAAGGAAGCCGAGTATCGACCCGATCTGGCGTCGCTGTCCGGCGAGGGCAGCCTCACGGTCACGGTCGAGAACGAAGACTTGTCGCAGCGCTATCAAGGCATCGTGCCGCTGGATGGCGAGCGGCTGTCAGGTTGCCTGCGCAACTATTTCGAGACGTCCGAGCAGCTGCCGACGAGATTGTGGCTGCATGCGGATGAGAACGGCGCGTCGGGGTTGCTGTTGCAGCGATTGTCGGGTGACTCGGTGAAGTCGCGCATTGCCGGTTCGCGCGCGCACGAAATGAATCGAGCCGAGGTCGATGACGCGTGGAATCGAGTGCAATTGCTCGGTGACACGTTGAAGCCGGAAGAGCTGCAGACGCTGAGCGATCGAAACATCCTGCGTCGTTTGTTCGCCGAAGACGATGTGCGGTTGTTCGAATCGGCGCCGGTGTTCTTCAGGTGCCGCTGCTCTCGCGAGCGGGTCGTCGGCATGCTCAAAGCGCTGGGACCGGAAGAAGTGCGCTCGGTGCTGGCGGAGCAGGGGCACGTCGAAGTGCGTTGTGACTTCTGCAACAGAGCGTATCGGTTCGATTCGGTCGACATCGAGCAGCTGTTCGCCGGTGCGGCCACGCCGACCACCGACGCGCCTGATCGGCGGCACTGATCGTTTTCGTGAAGACGGTCACACTCGCTGGCGTCAAGAACAATCGGTCTCTCGCATCGCGGCAACAACCTTCAGGTTGCGTCACATAACGTTGCACCGCGCTTACGGACAATGTCTGGTCAGTTTCATGATCAGAGATCGAAGTGCGTATATCCGGTGCTTGGTTCGCGTGTCTGGTGGCGGTGGGGCTGGGGGGTTGTAACGACGATTCCAGTATTGCGGCCCGGCTCGGCAACACGATCGACGGGCTTTCTCGAACGGTCGGCGGCGTCGTCGCCGGTCTGTCAGGAACCGTCGAACTGCAGAACGGCACCGAAGTCATCGCTGTTTCGACCAACGGTGCATTCTCTTTTCCGACGCCCACGCGCGTTGGCGGGCCGTACGCAGTCAGTGTGCGCACTCAACCCGCTGGTGCGACCTGCACAGTAGCGAACGGCAATGGCACCGTCGGCGCGTCGAATGTGACCAATGTCGCTGTCAGCTGCCAACCGAACACGCATCTCGTCGGCGGCTCGGTCACGGGTCTCATTGGCTCGCTGACTCTGATCAACGGCGGCGAAACTTACACGACCAGCACCGACGGTCCGTTCTCGTTTGCTACGCCGATGGCCGAAGGTGCAGCGTATTCGGTCAGCGTCCACAGCCAGCCCGCCGCTCAGACCTGCTCCATCAGCAATGGCTCCGGGACAATGGGCACGGCGGATGTTGCGACGGTCGATGTCGTCTGTTCCGTCAACACGGCCACTGTGGGCGGTTCCGTCTCGGGCCTCATCGGCAGCGTGGTCGTGCAAAACAACGGCGCCGATACTCGCACGATCAGCAGCGATGGCCCGTTCGATTTTGCCACCGCGATGGCGTGGGGCAGTTCCTATAACGTGTCGATTCAATCGCAGCCGGCCGGGCAAACCTGCACGGTCGGCAACGGCGGTGGCATCGTGGGTGCGAGCAACGTGGTGAGCGTGACGATCACTTGTTCGACCAACACGTACACTGTGGGCGGCACGGTGTCCGGTCTCTCCGGCACGGTCGCGCTACAGAACAATGGCGCGGACATGATCGTGATCAGCAGCAACGGCAGCTTCACGTTCTCTACGCCGGTCGCGCAGGGAGGCATTTATAACGCGACGGTGCAGGCGCACCCGGTCGGGCAAACGTGTGTGATCGTCAACGACAGCGGCGTTATGGGCGCGAGCAACGTTACGAACGTGGGCGTAACGTGCGCGTACATTCAGACGACGATCTCCGTCGCGGCGCGCGCGAGCATCCCCGTTGGATCGGGTACTGGCACGCTGCAGGTGACTAACACGGGTTCCGTTATAGCCAGCAACGTTGCGGCGACGCTGCCGTCGGGCTGGACCGCAGTGACCCAGGACGCTTCGGATTGCGTTGCTCTGTCACCGGGCACCTCTTGCAATCTGGTGTTCTCGTCGACGGCGCCCTACATCGCCCAAGGTGGCATCGAGATCGCTGCATCGAACGTTTCGTCGCCGCCGCAAGTGGCGCTGGCCTTTACGATCGGCGGGTTTTCGGTGTTCTCCGTCGATTCGGTCAGCACCGCCACCGTGATCGATTCGGCCTATCGAGGCAGCGGACGTTGGGCATTGGTCCATGCCATGACTGGCGCCGATAGTCTGACTGATGGCGCTGCAAACACTGCTTTACTGTCGAGTGCCGGCTCGCCCGCCGCGGACTCGTGCCTGTCGAGCACGGCTGGCGGCGTCCCTACGGGTACTTGGTATCTGCCCGCGGTCTGTCAGCTGACGAACGCCCTTGGCTTCGCGGGCTGTCCGGCGGGTACGCCGAACATCTACGACAACCTGCTGGTACTGGGATTCAATCCGGCTTACAGCATGCCCAGTCCTATCTGGAGCTCCACGGAGTACGCATTGGCTCCGGACACTTTCGCGTGGGCCGTAACCCCTTACGATGACTGGAATGAGAGCAACCTGGCCAAGAGTTTCAATCAACCGGTGCTGTGCGCTCGCTCGATCGATTACTGAGAGGGGCGCGGCAGTAGCGTAAAGTGTCGCGCATCCGTTCCAATCTGGAGCGGCAGGTGCGAGGTTGAGTCGTGAAGGCGGTTTTGTTTTCCGAGTTTGGCGGCCCGCTTCAGTGCGTCGATGTTCCCGATCCCACGCCCTCGCGTGGCGGGGTGGTCATTCGTGTGGCTGCGTCCGGCATTTGTCGCAGCGACTGGCACGGCTGGATGGGGCACGACGCGGACGTCCGCCTCCCTCATGTGCCCGGTCACGAGCTCGCCGGTGTCGTTGCCGCCGTCGGCGCGAATGTCACCCGCTTCAAAGTGGGCGATCGAATCACCGTGCCATTCGTCAGTGGCTGCGGCCGCTGTGAGCAATGCGCGCAAGGTCAGCAGCAGATCTGCGCCTCGCAGTTTCAACCGGGATTCACTGCGTGGGGCTCGTTCGCGGAATTCGTGGCCATCGACTACGCGGACATCAATCTCGTCGGCCTTCCAGAATCTATCGACTTCGTTACCGCAGCCAGCCTGGGCTGCCGATTCGCGACGTCATTCAGAGCCATCGTCGATCAGGCTCGCGTGCAGCCCGGCGAGTGGGTGGCGATTCATGGCTGCGGAGGCGTGGGCTTGTCGGCGATCATGATCGCGAATGCCATGGGCGCGCGCGTGATCGCGGTCGATATCGACCAGGCGAAGCTCGACTTTGCCAAGCGCCTCGGCGCTGAAGTCGGCGTGCTGGCGACGACAGATGTGAGAGCCGCGATCCTCGAGCACACGCGCGGTGGCGCCCACGTCTCGATGGATGCGCTCGGCAGCCGCGTCACTTGCTACAACTCGATCGCCTGCCTGCGACCGCAAGGTCGCCATGTTCAAGTGGGCCTGATGCTCGGCGCTCACGCCGATCCGCCGGTGCCAATGGGCTTGGTCATCGCCAAGGAACTGCAGGTCATGGGCAGCCACGGCATGCAGGCCCATCGCTATGGGGCCATGCTCGACCTGATCCTCACGGATCGAGTGAAGCCCCAGCTCATGGTCGAGAAGACCATCTCCCTGACCGCAGCCCCCGCCGAGCTGGCCGCCATGGACAGCTTTCGCGGCCCAGGCATCACCGTAATCAACGACTTCAATCACTGACCAGAACCGCCGGCAGTCGGGTAATTCGTTGCTAGACAATGGATTACGACTCCTGCGGTCGTGAGCTACCGCACAGCTCGGGGAGCCGGCCGTGACACCTGACCCTTGCCTCGCGTATAGTGCTGGCCGTCCATATAAAGATATCTTTATATCCTTAAGTCGCCGACACTGATATGCCGAGCTTCCTGTCCGCCGTATCTGCGTTGCGAGCTGCTGCCGAGCCCACTCGGCTGCGGCTGCTTGCGCTATTGGCGCGCGCGGAGCTGACGGTAGGCGAGATCTGCGAGGTGATCGGCCAGAGCCAGCCACGCGTTTCACGGCATCTCAAGCTGCTCTGTGACGCCGGGCTGTTGGATCGATTTCGCGAGCAGCTGTGGGTGTACTACCGCGCGCCGGCGTCCGGTGAGGCGCGAGATACCGTGTGGCAGCTGCTGGCGCTGGTGGATGAAGAGGATGACGTCCTCCGCCGCGACCGGCGCCGTATGGAGGAAGTCATTGCAGAGCGCGGTCGCCGCGCGGCGGGCCACCTCGCCGTCGAGGAATCGCTCGAGAAGACCTCCGATGTGGTCGATGCCACCGTCCTCGAAGAACTGGCGAGCGAGCCGATCGGCGCGCTGCTGGATGTCGGCACGGGCTCGGGCCACATGCTCCAGCTCCTCGGCGCCAAGGCGACGCGTGCGGTCGGCGTCGACATTTCCAGTGATGCCTTGCGCCTCGCGAGAACCAAAGTGCACGGCGCGGGCCTGAGCCACTGCGAGCTGCAGCGGGGCGATATGTACGACCTGCCGTTCGCAGCGCCGCTGTTCGATACCGTCGTCGCCGAACGAGTGCTGGCGGGAGCGGAGCGTCCGCTCGTAGCCCTCGCCGAAATCGCACGAACACTCAAGCACGGCGGTCGCGCCGTAATCATCGAAGACTTCGACTCGCTGAGTTCGACGTCTGCCGCGAATCCCATCTCCACTCTGCGCGAATGGTTCGCCAAGGCAGGGTTGGACGTTTCCCGTGTGCGTCCTGTGGACACCGAAGCAGGTCATCTGCTGGTGGCTGTTGGCAGGCGCGTGGCACGCAGCACGGCGGCGGCCTGAGGCCGCGCCACCAGTCATTTCGAGGAAGAACAAGATGTCAGTCGAGCAGCTCAAGGATCAAATCGGCAACGGCCTGAGCAAACTGCGTGGCCGACCCACGGTGTCGTTCGAGTTCTTCCCGCCGAAGGACGAAACGATGGAAAAGACGTTGTGGGAGTCAGTCGAGCGCCTCGCGCCGCTGCAGCCTCGCTTCGTGTCCGTGACTTATGGCGCCGACGGCTCAACCCGCGCGCGTACCCACAACATCGTTACGAAAGTTCAGAAGAACACCGCGCTGACTGCAGCTCCGCATCTGACCTGCATCGGTGCGCCCCGCGAAGAGATTTTGGATATCGCCCGTGACTACTGGGCCAGCGGCATTCGTCACATCGTGGCGTTGCGCGGTGATCCGCCGCAGGGCACGACGAAGTACGTCCCGCATCCGCAGGGGTTCGCATATGCCGTCGATCTGGTGAAGGGGCTGAAGTCGGTCGCCAACTTCGAGATCTCCGTCGCCACCTATCCGGAGCCGCATCCGGAATCACCGAGTGCGGAGTTCGAACTGACCAATCTCAAGGCGAAGATCGATGCCGGTGCGGATCGCGCCATCACCCAGTTCTTTTTCGATACGGGATTGTTTCTGAAGTTTCGCGACCAGTGCGCGGCGTCCGGGATCAAAGCCAGCATCGTGCCGGGCATTCTGCCCATCACGCGCTTCCCGCAGATGTTGCGCATGGCCCAGCGCTGTGGCGCGAGCGTGCCCGGTTGGTTGAGCGATCGCTTCGACGGTCTCGACGATGACGCGGATACGCGCCGTTTGATCGCGGCCGCGGTGGCGATCGAACAGGTGCAGGAGCTGCAGAAGCACGGTGTCGAGGAATTCCACTTCTACACGTTGAATCGTGCCGAGCTGAGCTATGCCATTTGTCATGCGCTCGGCGTACGGCCGGTGTTGGCGCAGGCGGCGGTGGGTTAAGGAAGCAAGAACATGAATCGCACTGAACGAATTGCCACTCTACGTCGCCTGCTGACCGAGCGCATCGTGATGCTCGACGGCGGCATGGGCACCATGATTCAGGGTTACAAGCTCACTGAAGCCGACTATCGCGGCGAGCGCTTCAAGGACTGGCCGTGCGATCTGAAAGGCAACAGCGATGTCCTGGTGCTGACGCGGCCGGAAATCATCAAGGCCATTCACACCAAGTACATGGAGTCGGGCGCGGATATCGTCGAGACGAATACGTTCACCGCGAATTATTCGTCGCAGGCCGATTACCAGATGGAACATCTGGTGCGCGAGATCAATCTCGCCGGTGCCACAGTGGCGCGCGCAGCGGCGGATGAATACTTCGCGAAGACCGGCGAAGTGAAATTCGTCGCGGGCGCGCTGGGGCCAACCAATCGCACGGCGTCGCTGTCTCCGAACGTCAATGACCCGGCGTTCCGCAACATCGATTTCGACCAGCTGTCGGACACCTATCTGATCGGCGCGCGGGCGTTGATCGAAGCCGGCGTCGATATTCTGCTGATCGAGACCATCTTCGATACACTCAACGCGAAGGCTGCGATCTACGCGGCGCGCCACGCGATCGATGAGGCGGGGATCGATATCCCCATCATCATTTCCGGCACCATCACCGACGCGTCGGGTCGTACGCTCTCGGGTCAAACCACCGAAGCGTTCTGGAACTCGGTGAGTCACGCCAGGCCGCTGGCGGTCGGCTTGAACTGCGCGCTCGGCGCCAAGCAGCTGCGTCCGTACATCGAAGAGATGTCGCGCATCGCCGATTGCTACGTCAGTGCGTATCCGAACGCCGGCTTGCCGAATGCTTTCGGTGAGTACGACGAGCATGCATGCGAGACCGCCGAGCTCGTCAAAGAGTTCGCAACCAGCGGTTTCGTGAACATCGTCGGCGGTTGCTGCGGCACCACTCCCGACCACATCAAGCACATTCGTGAGGCCGTCGAAGGCGTCAAGCCGCGCAAGCCCCCGGTGCTGGAGAAGCGTGCTCGCCTGTCGGGTCTCGAGCCGTGCAACATCGGCCCCGACAGCTTGTTCGTCAACGTCGGTGAGCGCACCAACGTCACGGGCTCGGCGAAGTTCCGCAAGCTGATCGAAGCGGACGACTACAACGCCGCGCTCGACATCGCGCGTCAGCAGGTGGCGAGCGGCGCGCAGGTCATCGACATCAACATGGACGAAGGCATGCTGGATTCGGAAGCCGCGATGGTGCGCTTCCTGAATCTGATTGCGTCCGAGCCGGACATCTCGCGCGTGCCCATCATGATCGACTCGTCCAAGTGGTCGGTCATCGAGGCGGGCCTGAAGCGCATCCAGGGCAAGGGCATCGTCAATTCCATCAGCTTGAAGGAAGGCGAGGCGGCGTTCATCGAGCACGCGAAGAAAGTGCGTGCATACGGTGCCGCCGTCGTCGTGATGGCGTTCGACGAGACCGGCCAGGCCGACACCGTCAAGCGCAAGGTGGAAAAAATCTGTCAGCGCTCGTATCGCATTCTCACCGAGCAGGTCGGCTTCCCGGCTGAAGACATCATCTTCGATCCGAACATCTTCGCGGTGGCGACCGGCATCGAAGAGCACAACAACTATTCCGTGGACTTCATCGAAGCGACCGCCGAGATCAGGAGGACTTGCCCGCACGCCCATATCAGCGGCGGCGTGAGCAACGTCTCCTTCTCGTTCCGCGGCAACGATCCGGTGCGCGAGGCCATGCACTCGGTCTTCCTGTATCACGCCATCAAGAACGGCATGACGATGGGCATCGTCAACGCCGGTCAGCTGGCGATCTACGAGGACATCAACTCCGAGCTGCGCGAGCGCGTCGAGGATGTGATTTTGAATCGCCGGCCGGATGCGACCGAGCGTCTGCTGGAAATCGCCGCGCGCTTCAAGGGTGAAGTCGGCGCGAAGAAGGCCGAGGACCTGGCGTGGCGCAGTCTGCCGGTCGAAAAGCGGCTCGAGCACGCGCTGGTCAAGGGCATCGACGAGTTCATTACCGTCGACACCGAAGAGGCGCGTCAGCAGGCCGAGCGGCCGCTGCACGTCATCGAAGGCCCGCTGATGGACGGCATGAACGTGGTCGGCGATCTGTTCGGCAGCGGCAAGATGTTTTTGCCGCAGGTCGTGAAGTCGGCGCGTGTCATGAAGAAGGCGGTCGCGCATCTGATTCCGTTCATCGAGGAGGAGAAGGCGCGCTCGGGCCAGGTCGCCAAGTCGAACGGCAAGATCATCATGGCCACAGTGAAGGGCGACGTGCACGACATCGGCAAGAACATCGTCGGCGTCGTGCTCCAGTGCAACAACTTCGAGGTCATCGACCTCGGTGTGATGGTCCCGGCAGAGCGCATCCTGGAGACCGCACGCCGCGAGAATGCGGACATGATCGGTCTGTCGGGCCTGATTACGCCGTCGCTGGACGAGATGGTGCATGTCGCGCGCGAGATGCAGCGTCAAGGGTTCAGTCAGCCGCTGCTGATCGGTGGCGCGACCACGTCGCCGGCGCATACCTCGGTGAAGATCGATCCGCAGTACCAAGGTCCGGTCGTCTACGTGAAGGACGCGTCGCGGTCGGTCGGCGTTTGTCAGCAGTTGGTCACGGCAGCGCTGCGTCGTGAGTTCGTCGAGAAGACCAAGGCGGAGCATGCGGTTCGTCGCGAACAGCACGCGGGCAAGAAAATCAAAGCGCCGCAGCTGACGATCGCGCAGGCGCGAGCGAACAAATTCAACGGCGGTTGGGATTCGTATGTGCCGCCAGTGCCGAAGTTCCTCGGCATCCGCACGTTCGACGACTTCTCGCTGGAAGATCTGACGCGCTACATCGACTGGATGCCATTCTTCAATGCGTGGGAGTTCGGCGGGAAGTTCCCTGACATTCTCACCGACCCTGTCGTCGGCGAGCAGGTCAGCAACTTGTACGCAGATGCCCGGCGCATGTTGAAACAGGTCGTGCGTGAGCGCTGGCTCACCGCGCGCGGCGTATTCGGTTTGTTCCCGGCGAACAGCGTCGACGACGACGACGTTGAAATCTACACGGACGAGTCACGGACTCGCGTGCTCACGAAGCTGCACTTCCTGCGTCAGCAGAAGGGCAAGCCGACGGGTCAGTCGCACGATGCTCTGGCGGATTACATCGCGCCGAAGTCCTCTGGCCGCCGCGATTACATTGGCGCGTTCGCTGTGACGGGCGGCATCGGCATCGAGCCGCATCTGGAACGATTCGAGAAAGCGCACGACGACTATTCGAGCATCATGCTCAAGGCGTTGGCGGACCGCTTCGCTGAAGCGTTTGCCGAGCGCATGCATGAGCGCGTGCGTCGCGAGTTCTGGGGCTATGCGCCCGAAGAGCGCTTCACCAACGATCAGCTGATCAAGGAAGAGTATCGCGGCATTCGTCCGGCGCCGGGCTATCCGGCCTGCCCGGATCACACCGAGAAGGCGACGTTGTGGCAGCTACTGGATCCGGTCGCGAACGCGGGCATCAAGCTCACCGAGTCGTTTGCGATGTATCCGACAGCGGCGGTGAGCGGCTGGTATTTCTCGCATCCGGGCTCGCATTACTTTGCGGTCGGCAAGATCGATGTCGATCAGGTGCAGAACTACGCCGCGCGCAAGAAGCTCTCGTTGGAGGAAGCGCAGCGCTGGTTGTCGCCGAACCTGGGTTACGACCCCGATTCGGACGCGGACGCGGCCTGAGGCAGATCCACGGCGCCGCGGCTCCTGCGCGGCGCCAGTGAGAACGGCTGCTCGATCACCAGAAACAGCACTGCTGATGAAATCAGCGTGAGCAGCAGCATCGGTATCAGCAGCAGCCAGTGCAACTCGGATTGCTGACCCGTCGGTGGCAGCACCAGGCCGATCGCCATGAAGCCGCCTTTCAGCGCGAGCCCGTGCAGCAGGTAGTACGAGTAGCTCATATTTCCCAGCCATCGCAGCGGCGTCCAAGAGAATGCCGACGGCAGCCACGCTTGCGGCGTGCGGAAACAGGCCAGGCAAAAAACCAGGAACGCGACGAATAGAATCAGGATTTGGCAGGCCTCGCCGAACCGGCCGCCGACCGGCAACAGCATCGCGGCGAGGCCAATGAGAAGCGCCGTCAGCCCGGCGCTGCCGGAAATGCGCAGCTTGCTGTGACTCATCACTTCGTGCAGCACGATTCCAGAGACGAACATGAGCAGCCGGATCGGTCCGCCCGCCATCCCCAGGGACGCGGCGAGAACCACTGTCATCGACAGGAAAAAAATCAGGCGCCACGTGACCGTACGATCGCGCAGCTTGAGTGCCGCCATGAAGACGGGCAGCGCCAGGTAGTAGAACATTTCATAGCTCAACGACCACGCCACGGTGATCATGGGCTGGATCGGCAACAGGCCCGGCAGCAGCAGATAGTTTTCCAGCAGATACAGCGCCGCACCGTCCTTGGGAATCTTGTTCTCCGAGGGCAACAGGAATGACAAAGCGACATACAGTGCGAATACAGCTGTAAACGCGGGATAGATTCGCTGCAGCCGTCGCGTGAAGAAGTGCAGGAAGGATTGCTGGCGCGTCAGCAGCGAGCCGTAGATCAGGTAGCCGCTGAGCACGAAGAACAGATCGACGCCGCTATTGCCGATGATGCGCAATGCCCCGGCGACGACGCCAAGCGACGCATCTGCTGCGATCCACGGCTCGAGCAGCGATTCGTAATGAACCAGGAACACCAGCAGTACGGCCAAGCCACGCAGGCCCTCCATGGGCCTGACGTTATGGGCACTTCCGCCACGCGCCAGTTCGAAGCTTTCCCTCAGCCAGTGCAACAAGATGTCCGTCCCGTCCCGCCGTGTTCTTATGAATTTGTTTTTGCTGTTTTGTGCGGTTTGTACCTAACCTGAACGCTGCACTGCAACTTTTTCAAAACGGACTGTAGCCCCATCCGACACTCGTGCTGTGAGCGCGGCTGGCGGCGCGGCTGCCGCAGAACGCAGTGAGCAGGGCGCCTCGCTGTGAAATCCAGGGTTTCACGCAATTTGCGCAATTGCCGTGGCCCGCCAGATCTGCATAGCAGTGCTGTGGGGCAGCAGGGCAGGTACAATGCCCCGCCGGTCATAACAGCGGCGGCCGCACAGCCGCAGGCCGATTTCTCAGGCGATTTCAGGGCCTGTCTCTTATACACATCTCCGAGCC
>NZ_LSRW01000085.1:0-71831 GCF_003104955.1 Steroidobacter cummioxidans
GCAGCGTCAGATGTGTATAAGAGACAGTTTCCAGAAGCTCCAGGAGCAAAGAATGACCAAGAACGAAGATACAGCGCTCGTGCCGATGGAGAAAATCAGCTCATCGATCCTTCTATTGCGAGGTTGTCGGGTCATTCTGGATCGCGACCTGGCAGCGATCTACGGCGTGAAGACCGGCCGGCTCAACGAGGCCGTCAAGCGTAACGTGGATCGATTTCCGGGGGATTTCATGTTCCAGCTCACCCGGTAGGAGGTCGAATCTTTAAGATCGCAAATTGCGATCTTAAAGACCGGCCGAGGCTCCCACGTAAAATTCCTGCCGTACGCCTTCACCGAGCACGGAGCGATTCAGGCAGCCAATGTGCTGAACTCACCGCGTGCCGTGACAATGGGCATCCACGTCGTGCGGGCCTTCGTGAAATTGCGCGATCTGCTGGCTTCCAACAAGGAACTGGCGCAGAAGTTTGCCGAGCTGGAGCGCAAGCTAGCGACGCACGATCAAGCGATCACGGGAATACTGAAGGCCATCCACGAGCTGATGAACCCGCCGGCACCGCGTCGCCGCGGCATCGGCTTCACTGCCGACTTTTGACGCGAGTATCGATCTGGGCTTTGCCGCAGCCGGAGAGGTTTTCCAGGGAGAGAGTCGCTAAGTGGTCCACGGGGTCGAGCGCCGCACCTGCGCAAAGTTCAGCGACCGGAATCGTCAATCGCTGCCGCGCGGCCTTCGGCGGAACTTAGCAGGCACAGAGCGCGCGGACTCACGACGATAGTTTGCAGATCGCTAGCCGCTGGCGCATTCTCGACCTCGACGATTATTCCCTGACGACGAGGGCATCGTCGTAACCCCGCCTGCGTTTGCAGGCAACCCCCAAGCAGCTTTAGACCAGGCAGAGCTGCGCAGCCAATCAGGCTGTGGTCATGACTCATCACTCAGGCGCTGACGCCATTCTTCTCCAATCCGCTGTCCAGCGGTCGTTTCCTGCGGCAACTAATCTTCTAACAACGTAACTACACAGAGCTGCGCCAACAGCAGCATTCCTCCACGCGTGCGTCACTGTCTACGGCGAAGCCGGGAGAGTGACGCACAAGGCCCACTGCCGCAACTCACTGTCACCGCAACGCATTTCAACAATGCGGGAAAGTGGCACCGCGTCTGCAACGGACGCAATCAACCATAGCTTCGCAATGAAGCTCCTTCCGTCGATGTCAGCCACCGCGAGCGGCCCGCCAAGGGCAGCCTCGATCTCGCGCTCATGCGCGAGCTACAGCACATGCCACCGGCACGTGCTGTGGTGAGGCCACGAAACTCAACAGGCCGGACTAGCACATCCGGCCGTTCGCGATGGAAGAAGGCAGGAAATGTTTCCTGCCGGGATTGCCCGGATGTGCGGATCGAAGTAACGAGGTAGGAGAGTGATGAGTAAAAAATCTGAGTTGCAGGCGGATCTTCAGAGGATCAACTATCTATTGGCGCGTGCGCATCTCACGCAGGAGTCGCGGAGCGGGACATTTAAAAACTTTGCCGAAGCGATGCGGGTGCTGAACTATGGAATTCACTGCGCGGCGCAGATCGGCGGCAAACATGTGCTGGCGTACATCCGCTACCGAAGCGAGAACGGCATCGGAAGGCGCACGCTAGCAAAAGAGATGGGCCATCTTCGTGGGGTATTGAGGCACATCGGAAAACAGGGGCTGGCGGACAATCCCGCGTACAGCAATCGATCACTCGGGATTGCCCAGGGCAGCCGCAAGGGCACCAAAGAGCCGTTGTCGGACGCACAGATTCGCGCGTTCCAGCAACGCGCAGGGCGATTGGGCAGGCCGGACATTGGCGCAATTTTGGAGATGCAGCGAGCACTTGGGCTCCGCGAAGTCGAAGCCATCCGTGCCGGCCGGAGCGATACGCTTCTCCGCTTGCACCGCGAACTTACCGAACGAGGCTGTGCGCGCATCATGGAGGGCACCAAAGGCGGACGCGTGCGCGATGTACATCCTGCGGATGTGGGGCGCGCGCTGGCAGCTGTGCAGCGAGCGCTAGAGATACTGGAAGCCAGTGGACGACGCTATCTCTTGGCTTGCGCCAAGGGCGTTGAAACCACCGGGCTAGAACAAGCGGTGCGCGTGTATAGCAAATTCTGCAGCCGGGCCGGGGTCCAAAGTCACGCTGCCCGCTATGCGTTCGCGCAGGAGCGTATGCAGGCGTATCGCAATGAAGGCTTGAGCCAGCGGGAGGCGCGCATCGCGACCTCCCTGGATCTTGGCCATGGCGATGGTCGCGGGCGCTACGTCGCGAGCGTCTATGTCCGCAACGGTTAGGTTCGCCGCTGCAGCTGGTCGGCGATCCATTGATCTACCTCGACAGAATCCCAACCAACTGCTCGGACTCCGATCCGCACCGGGCGAGGAAACTTTCCCTCGTCGATCAGTTTGTAGAGATGAGCGTGCTTGAACCCGCACCGGGTTTCGACTTCGGGCCGGCGCAGAATGCGACGATTTGCTTCAGGGCTTTCAGCAGACATTCGGGAACCTCTGTGGCGACATGCCACGCGGGAAGGAGTCTGCTTTTTGTCACCGCGGATCGGCGAGATTAAATTGGAAATGCGCACAGACCAGTATTTCTGATCCGTCGCTCGATGCCGCCTGGGCTTTAGGTTTCGGATGTCCTAAGCAGCGTCGAGGATGTAGCCACTCCGTTCATCCGCGCGCTGGCCCACCATTCTTGCTGAAGTCAGTTGTGCCGGAACTCGCAAGTTCGACGAATGCTGCAACATTTACGAGGCCTGCTAATCCCTCTTTTGTTTCCGGATCATAGCGAAGGATTCGCCAGAAGCCGTGTTCGTCTCCGAAGTCGACAAAAACCGGCTTGGTGGTATGCCATCGGGCGAATAGTTTGGTTCGGCCGATAGATCGGAAGCCTACGATTCCATCTTCGTTGGGACGGCTTCGAGCGAGTGAAAAGTAATAGCGGTCTGTGTCGTTTCGGCACCCGTCAACCACCCAGATCATTGATTGGTAGAATGCTTGGCGGGCTTGTACTTCCTCAGGATCGATCGAGGATCGTTGAAACTCAATAACCAAACCGTGAATCGTTCGGACGTCGGCAATGTGGCGTTCACCAGTCTGGCTCGACAGCACAACTTCCTGCCATTCCGCGGGAAATCTATCTTTCCACTTCCTGTGCCATTCTGTTTCCGCTTCCCACCAATGGTCGCAATGTGTAAGGGACTTATGTGCCCAATGCCAGATGACGTGCTTCCCGCATTTCGCGATAGTGTCAGCGTGACATCCTGGGCAAAAGCCACGAGCTTTGGGCTGCGGTTCCGCGCGGCTTCCAGAGACAAGTGCATATTTCATTGTCTTAGTGTCCGGCAGTGCGCCATCAGTTCCATGTTGTTCCCTTCAAGTACGGCTGGCATTTCGAGCGCACGGTGGGCCAGAATGGAAAGGCCGGTCCTCTAAAACGAAAGAAGAGACAACGACTCCGCTTTGTCCGTGGGGATAGCGAAGGCCACGCTGTGCCTGGCTCGCGTCACCGCGACATACAGTTTCTCCGGAGCCTTTAGCTTTGTCACATCTCTATTCTTCAAGTAGTTGAGCATTGGCTGTGTTGGAAATATCAAAACGCGGTCAAATGTGCTGCCCTTCGATACACCAATATTCATTGCCGATAGGCCCAGCGTGTCAGTATTCTTGTCGTGACGAAGAACGGTAACAGGATTGTACTTCTCGCAGTACTTGCGAGAGTCGGCCGAGGTTATCATAAAGATTCCGTCGTGCCCTGTTACCGGCACATCTATAGATCTGGTCGGAGTCATGTGCGGGTAAAGCGCATCCGCGAAATCGCATACGTCTTGATTGCATCTATAGCTATTGGCTCGCGTTTCCAAATCACAGATCGATTGTCTCTCCTTGAGCCAATCGAGAATCTTATCTCCTCTGTACTTCTTGTTTCTCGTGCAGATATTCGTGAGCAAGGTATGCTGCCTAGGATCACCCACAACCGTTAGCTTGATCCTTGATCGCAGAAGAAGATCAAGAATATCTAAATCATATCCCACGAGGTCCTGAACTTCGTCAATGTAAATGTGGGAATAGATCCTTTCGAGTCTATCTATTACGGCTCCGCCAGTCTTTAGATTGATATCAACAGCGAAGTTTGCTACGCCATCTCGGTACATGGCGCCGGATCGATCTAGGAAGTAGCCGATCGTGTCCTTTCTCGCAAACTTGTGTCTTTTTCCGACGAAATTCAAGCCCGATATCATCAGAGGAGCGCCTGTGATCGCTCTCTGGAACGGCTTTGCGCATTGGCCAATTAGGAAGGAAAACCAGCCCATGATGGTGATGTTGGCGGGTACTGATCCCAACTTCTCTTCAATGCGACGGACAAGTTGCTGTTGGTTCTCGTTCGTGTAGGTCGTGATGAGTACACGACCGGAGCGAACCGAGATCGCATCTTCTATGATCTGCGCAGTCTTCCGTGATCCGGCCGCAGCAATAACTGCGCGGTTCTCAGTCACTCACAACCTCGCGAATGTAATCGGGCATAACGATCTTGGTCTTTGATTCGAAAATCGCCAGCGCAGCAGCTGTTTTGTCGTCCAGCATTCGCTCCAATACCTGCTCCTTGGTATCGAAGGCGGTTCCTAGCACAGCGTTGAGGATATTCAGGTGGTTAGCATCAACGATGCTTGGTTCCAGAGTCTTCAGTGATGAATTGCTAGGAACATGGAGAGATACCGTTTCGAAGGATAGATAATCGGAAAACCTTGCTCTGACCTGATCAGCTGGTTTTCCGTCGTTGTCCGTTACAATCCACACGCGACGCTTCAGTCGCGTAGAAATATCGAGAAAGCGCTTATGAGACAGGCCTACGCTGATGACATCGATCCCGTCTGCGATTGGAAGTTTCCCTCGCGCATCTAAGTATGCTCGTTGCACGATTAGCTCGTCTGATGGTCCCTCAACAAGTATGGCTGCATCGGCCAGTACTAGCCTCAGCGTGTCGAATCCTGGCAGTTTCTTGAAGTACTGAATTGTATCCGGGGGTAAGTCAGTAATTCGGCATGCTAACCCATTGCTAATCAAGATCAGGCTATCTATGCCTAGCTTGTTGATGACGTAGCCGCTATGAGTTGCAATGATCAGTTGCTTTGAAGCGCACCGTTCTTCGATACGTGAGATTAGTTTTCGAAGTGAGGCGAAAGACAGGTGTGTTTCAGGTTCTTCAATCAGGATGATCTGGGCATCGGTCGATCGACGTCCGATGGCTAGGAGCATTTTAAGAGCATTCTGTTGGCCTCGGCCCACCAATTGAAATGGAAGGTCATCGATGTGAGCAGTAAGCGTGTTCTCCCATGATTGCCCGTGTGAGATATCTATCGCCAGGCTCAGCTCTCGATCAGTCAATAGGTCATTCTCTTCCTTCAATCGGTTGTTGATCTGTTTGACAGGTTCTTTCTGGGCGAATGATTCTCGCAGACTCCGATACTGGCGCGAAAGTTCAACTCGCTCCTTGGTGTCCAGATGCGTCCGAAGGACTTGCTGAAGGTGGTAGTCGACTCCATTCGGGAGTCGTATGGCAGTCGAATCGATCACTGATGCTGCAGTAGGGACCGATCTGACTGTAATCGCGTTTCCGGAAAAGCCGAGCCACTCTACTCGATAGTACTCTGTGGGTACGACGCGGATTGCGTTGGGATCGGAGATGAAGCCTTCATACTCTTCTGCATAGTCTGCTGAAAGCTTTGCTTGGATACGTATGCCGCACGCATTCTCGCTGGATAGGTTATTGGTCCCCCGGAGCGTCTCGAGTTCGTGTTCATCTTCTAAGAACAGATCGATAATTATTGACGGCGGAACTGGACGGCGACCCTCGCGAATGCCAGCGATGTACTCAGCTGTCGCATCCATGTTAATGAGGTAGGGGGACAGCTCTTGTGCGAGCGGTCTTCCATTCAATCTCCCTGTTAGAGCGAGGCTCACCGCCTCAATTAGAGTGGACTTGCCGCTATCGTTGGCCCCAACCAGTGTATTAATGCCCGGCGAAAATGACAGTCCGAAGCTTCTGAACAGGCGATAATTTTGAATAACAATCTTCTTTATCACTGCGCCGGAGTCTCGCTGAGTCTGCATAGGCATCACAGCTCTGCAAGCGGGGGGCTTGACAGAGCGGGTGTTTGCGTCGAAGTT
The DNA here is from genome assembly GCF_003104955.1 of Steroidobacter cummioxidans. Lineage (NCBI taxonomy): Bacteria > Pseudomonadati > Pseudomonadota > Gammaproteobacteria > Steroidobacterales > Steroidobacteraceae > Steroidobacter > Steroidobacter cummioxidans. The sequence goes on from NZ_LSRW01000085.1 coordinate 6,196, forward strand.
GTTTACACAACTTTAGAAGACGACCGGTTGTCGGCGCCATTTGATCCCCGCCGCCGGTCGCAGTCTGTTTGGGCGTGCAGGCTACCCCGGCGGTCCGGCGGCCGCAATTGCCAATAAATGTGACCGGTTTCGCTCCGTTTGCTTGGTCGGCTACATACGCTTCCGCGCAGGCCCGTTCCGGGTAGCTACGCCACTAGAGGGTCAGTGCTTCCCGGAGGATTAAGGGAGTCGCGCGGTGGCCATGCCTCTTCGGAACAGGTGCCGGGCAAAGGGCACCGGTGTTCCATCGAGTTCAAGAATCTCTATATCGCTCGGAAACAACGGATTTAGGAATGTCTGCTCAAGAAGGGAAAACCGGCGAGGCGGAGCCATCTCGGCGCAAGTCGGAGGATCCAATTGCCCGGACGTTGCGGCTTGAGAAAGAGGCGCGGGAGCTAAAGTCCTCCCTGGATAACGGAATTATCTCGGATCTGAAGACGCGAGTAGCCTGGATCTTGAACCTGTTTCCACATACGCGAAACAGCGACGTCGCGCTGACTATCAAGTACTGGGAAATGTTTCAGCCAGAGATATTCAATCCGCGCGCAATGGCCCCAACGGACCTATTCAAGCTGGAGCGAGAGTCGTACATCGTACGTGTAAGAGCAAAGATACAGAACGAGTACAACCTTTTCTCCGCCGACGCTGATGTCAAGCGCCATCGTCGCTCTCGGGAAGAGGACATGAGAGATGCCGTGATCGAAGACAAGCCGGAGCGAAACTTGGTCTTTGTATTTGCCGATGAGACTGGGAAAACCGCTGAGTTTGTATGTGTGGCTGCCGTATGGGTGTTGACGGGGCGAACCCTGTTCAGAGCAAGCCAGGCGATCAGTGCGTGGCAGGAAACCTCGCCATGGTCAAATCGTGAGATCCATTTCACCGAATTCAAGAAGCATCATCAACTCGGCCTCGATGAGTATCTGGCGTTGGTGAAGCAGCATCGAGAGTTTCTGAGCTTCAAGGTCATCGCTATCGAACGTGCAAAGTCGAGGCGCCCGGTCGAGGAGATTGTCCAGCGCCTCCATGAGTATATGGTGATCCGAGGTGCAGCCCATGAGATCAGAAGTAGCCGACTGAAGCTTCCACACGAGGTTCGACTGACGGTTGATGCGGAGCAGTCGCTCGATATCATTGCTTGCGCAGATATCAAGTCTCGCGTGGCGGATGTATTCAAATCAACCTACGGTGATGACCTAACCATAGACGAAGTGTCTGCGGTCTCTTCTCACAAGAGCCAAATGGTGCAGCTCGCCGATGTTATAGCCGGTGCTGTGAACCGTCGGCTGAACCACAAAGGCGAACGAGGCCACAAGGATGAGATGGCGGACAGGATTATCGATTCACTAGATCTTCAGCTTAAGCAAGATGATATCCCTGGTGTTGATACATCGGCGTGGCTGAGCATTTGAACTAGGCAAGGGCGTCTTGACAGGCCTGTCGTCAGTGTGGTTCTGCTATAGGCCTCTATCCGGGAGCGTAAACATGCAAGTCTCAAGATGGGGTAACAGCTTGGCTGTCCGGCTCCCTGCAGATGTCGTGGAGGCTCTTGGTCTCCGAGAGGGTGATGACGTGACGCTGCAAGTCGTGGGCGGGCGGGCATTTGAGATCCATAGGACCTGCGACACCAAGCATCTTGTCGCTCGGCTGCGCCGGTTTCGCGGTCGTCTTCCGAAGGATTTCAAGTTCGACCGTTTGGAAGCAAATCAGAGACGCTGAATCGTTTTTCAGTACAAGGCCTCCTGTCGCCAGTGATGCCACTGGCATCACTGGCTTTCGGGGGGGCTTACACGCTGCCCGATCTGCATGCGGGCGAACTGCGGTTGATCTGCTAGGGTCTGCCCAGGGACCGTTCGACAGACATTCCAGGTCCCAGGACGCGCACGATTCTGACGCCTGCCTTAATTTTCTTGTAGTAGAGCGTATGGCGTTGGTGGACGAACCGGCGATAGCCGGTTCGAACGTTACTGGCGTCTATTCCGAGCAGCGGGTTCTCGGCGAGCTTGTTGAGGCATTCTTCCAGCGATTCAAAGTAGACATCAGCCTGCAGTGGGCCGAACTGGCGGAAGGTGTATGCGTAGATGTCGTCGAGGTCGCGGTCCGCCGCGCGCGCGAGCTCATACTTAGCCACGTTGCAATCGCCGCCGTGCCTGTCGCGCAATTTCGGTGACAGAGCGTTCGCTCACGCCACTGCGCTCGCCCTCGATCAGCGCGAGATTTATTGATTCCCGCTCCCGCTGATTGTGGCGGACCAAGTCCCTGATGTAGTCGCTTGCGTTCGCGTAGCCGCCAGCCTCAACTTGCGCGTCGATCCACTCACGCATGCTGTCCGGGATGGAAATGTTCAGGGTGGCCATGGCTGAAGACCTGTGCTCGGTATGGCAGGAATTCCCTAAATTGTGCCATACCTCCGGAGGAGGTGCGACCCGTAGCGTTGAGTCGTCGGATTGAGAAAATTGCTTTCGGGACAAAGGGTTGTTCATGACGCTATTAGCTCCCGCTTGGCTGAGGCCCAAGCGACGGGTTGTTCTTGCCCGGCGTCATATCGTTGCTCGGTCTCTCGCAGTAAATCGCTGTGCCTGGCAGCCAATTCCGCTTCCCGCGATTCCAGCACGAAGTTTAGAAGGCGCTTGTAGCGGTCGCCGCGAATCATTGTTTTGGGCGACACGTTCCCGAGATGTGGATTCGGCAGCTCAAACCAAAGCGCAACCTTATGAATGTCGCCGCCGAAGAGTTCGGCAACGAGATTTGCGATGTTGGCGATCTCGCGCAGTCGTATCGCTGCCGCCGCCGGAATTGCGTCATCGAAGCGCACCGAGGATTCGGCGACCTTCGAGATCTTGCTGAGATCTTCCTTCGTGAGTTTCACCAAGTCGGCTACGCGCTCGTAGTCTGGCTGGCCGTCTCAATAGAATCCCAAGATATCCGGCACGATGTGGCCGGTGATTGAGCTAAAGGCCGCGTTGGATGATTGTGATGTTGGCATGGGGAGGCTCCTACTTTATTGGGCCGCCGCCGCGCAGGCCGTCGAGATAGTCCGCCCACGCCTGCATCATCTTTCTCCGCTCCGGCAGGTAGTCCGCATGGTTGTACGCCGCCCGGATCTTGTCCCTTTCGCCATGTGCCAGCTGCCTCTCGATCGCGTCTTTGTGCCAGTGCTGCTCATTTAAGATCGAGCTAGCCAGCGATCTGAACCCATGCGCCGTCATTGTCTCTTTGTCGTAGCCGATGCGGCGCAGGGCGGCGTTCAAGGTGTTCTCGCTCATCGGCCGAGCAAGGCTTCTCAGTCCGGGAAAGACGAGGCCAGTGGGGCCGGTGAGTGGCTGTAGCTCGCGAAGGATAGCGACGGCTTGTCTTGCGAGCGGCACGATGTGCTGTTCGCGCATCTTCATCCTCGCCGCGGGGATGCGCCATTGAGGATGAGCGCCGTCGAGATCGAATTCCGACCAGTCCGCTTTCCGGAGTTCGCCAGGGCGAACAAACAGAAGCGGAGCGAGCCGAAGAGCGCACGCGACCGGGAATGTACCCCCATAGCCATCGATGGCTCTCAGCAGCTCGCCGACTTGCTTCGGATCAGTGATGGTCGCGTGGTGCCGAGTAGGGCGAGCCGATAAGGTCTTCGACAAGCCCAAGCAAGGCGAGTGTTCGCAGATTTCCTCCGCGATCGCGAAGTCGAAGATCGAGCGAATGAGTTGAAGCACGCGATAGGCAGTCTCGACATGGCCGGTCTTCTCTATTCGCTGCAAAACCTCTTTGATCTGCGCGCGCTTGATGCCGCTGACGCCGAGTGAGCCCACCCACGGAAAGACGTGCTGCTCAAGTCTCCGCGCGTTGCGCGCGCCGTGACTCTCGCCCCAGCTTTGCTTCGTGAGCCATTCGCGTGCGATGGCCTCGAAGGTCTGGAGCTGCGCGACTCGTCTCTGGTGTTCTTCCTGCTTCTTCTGAGTGCCAGGATCGATGTGGTCGGCGAGCAGTCGCCGGGCCTCGTCGCGCTTCTCGCGGGCGCGCTTCAGAGAGACCTCGGGGAAGACGCCGAGCGCGAGCACCTTTTCCGCCTTCCCAGGCTTCCCGTCCGAGCGAGCGCCGAACCGGTACTTCAGCCGCCACCATTTGTGGCCATCCTTGCTGACCAGCAAATACAGCCCTTTCTCATCAAAGAGCTTCCAGTTCTTCTCGCGGGCCTTCGCCTTTTCGACCTGAATATTCGTCAGCGGCATTGGGGGTATCGACGCCGATTAGAAACAAATCGTTCCAGATACCCCTTGTGAATACCCCCGACAGGTCTAAGATGTCAACGAACGACAGCAGTCGTCAGTAGCAGTGTTTTTCGGGGTTTTCGTTAGATTCCGAGGACTTATGGATGTTCTTAGACATCCTCGGAACAGGTGATGGTGGAGGCGGCGGGAATCGAACCCGCGTCCGCAAGCACTACGCTACAGGACCTACATGCTTAGCTCACTCTTTGTATCTTGTCGTGCGCTACCCGAGGAGCAGGGAAGACGTCCGACCAGCTGCAGAGCGTTTTAACGAGGCGGCCTGGAGCACACCGACTCGCGAGCTTGTGAGCGCGTCCCCCAATCTGGATGCACAAGCACATACCAGGCGGAGGTTAGGCGGGATTAAGCCGCCAGAGCGTAGTTGTCGTCGTTTGCAACTATAAGTTTGTAAGCAGTTTAAGGAGTTACCTACAACTCCGCATGCACCTGGAGTTTCGCCACCCACGTCGAAGCCGGTCGCCCCCGTAAGGTGTCGCCACTCGTGGCAACGTCGTTAGTGTAAGGCCAAAGTGGCGGATCTCAAGGGCTGAATGCCATGAGATGCGCTGTCGGGCCGTGTTCAGCGCTTGGAGTGTTTCATCAAGCGCGATTTTTCGCGCTGCCAGTCGCGATCCTTCGAGGTGGCGCGCTTGTCGTGCTCCTTCTTGCCCTTGGCGAGGCCGATGCGCAATTTGGCGCGGCCGGCTTTCCAATACATCTCCAGCGGCACCAGCGTGTAGCCCTTGCGCTCGACGGCACCGACCAGGCGGCTCAGCTCCGCGCGGTTCAGCAACAGCTTGCGCGTGCGGATCGGGTCCGGGATGACGTGCGTCGACGCGGTGGGCAGGGCGGAGATGTGCGCGCCGAAGACGAAAGCCTCGGCGTTCTTCAAGAACACGTACGCTTCCTTCAGCTGCACGCGGCCCGCGCGCAGGCTCTTGACCTCCCAGCCTTGCAACGCCATACCGGCCTCGTACGTCTCTTCGATGAAGTACTCGTGGCGGGCCTGGCGGTTCTCGGCGATGGTCGGGTTGTTGTCGGCTTTCTGCTTGCTCATAGAGGGCGCGGATTGTACCGTGCCGGCGCATGCGTGAAGTAACTCGAAGCGCTCTGGTCCCTTATACGGCTGAACAAATGTTCGCGCTGGTCGAGGACATTGAGCAGTATCCGCAGTTCGTGCCGTGGATTTCCGCGGCCACGAAGCTGGAGAGCACACCGGAGCAGGTTACCGGCAAGCTGGAAATGCACAAAGCGGGCGTGCGCGAGACGTTCACGACGCGCAATCTCCTGAAACGTCCCAGCGAGATGTTAATGACGCTGGTGGATGGGCCTTTCAAGACCTTCGAGGGGCGCTGGACGTTCTCACCGCTGGGGGACAAGGGCGTGAAGGTCGGGCTCACGGTGCGCTTCGAGTTCGCCAACGCCATGCTCGGCATGCTGTTGTCGCGCTCTTTCGAGAAGAACTGCAGCGAGATGATCGACGCGTTCGTCGATCGGGCTCGCGCGATTTATGGAAAAAAGTGAGTTACTGCAGATCCGCGTGGTGTACGCGCTGCCGGATCGACAGCCGAGTGTCGATCTGCAGGTGCCGCCGGGCACATCGCTGACCGAAGCAGTGAATCGCTCCGGGCTGCTGCAGAAATTCCCGGAAGTTGCGGCGCGTCCCCTGGCTTGCGCCATCTTCGGCCGGGCGGTGCCGCTGACGTACGAGCTGCGCGATGGCGATCGGATCGAGATCCTGAGGCCGCTGCTGATCGATCCCAAGCAGAGCCGGCGCGAGGCCGCCGAGCGCAGCCGCGCCGAAGCTCAACGTCGCAAATAGATCAGTTCGCCGCCGCGTTGGTCGCGGCAGTCTTCACTGGCATCGGCACCGTGTCGGTCGGTTTATCGATGCGCTCCACTTTGTCGGTGGAGTCGAAGAACACGATGAAGTGCCGCTGCTGCGGCTCGCTCCAGCGGCCGCGCTTGAAGTAGTAAACGTAGTCCCAGCGCGTGCTCACGAACGGGTCGGCCACCATGGGCGTACCGAGCAGCGATCGCACCTGGACGCGTGTCATGCCGATCGCGACGCGGTCGATGTCCTCGGGCTTCAGAAAATTGCCTTGTTGAATGTCGACGCGGTGGACGCATCCTGACAGGCCGCCGGCCAACAGCGCAGTGGCGAGCAGTGAGGCGAGAATGCGCACTCGAAGACAGGACCAGGTGTACGTGATTCGTGTCATTTCGGGGTGGAGCCAGCGGCTGGGCTGCGAGATAATGCGGCGAGATGATACTCAAAAGCGGTCGGTCACGCAGCGGGGCCGACGCCGACCTTCGATGTGAGGACCAAACACGTGGAAACCAGCGATTTGCGCAAGGCCGGGCTCAAAGTCACGCTGCCGCGTATCAAGATTCTCGAGATTCTCGGCACGGCCACGCCGCGACACATGAGCGCGGAAGACATTTATAAGCATCTGCTCGAATCCCACGAGGATATCGGTCTCGCCACGGTATACAGGGTATTGACGCAGTTCGAGGCCGCGGGGTTGGTGACTCGTCATCACTTCGAGGGCACCACGGCGGTGTTCGAGCTCAACGAGGGCCAGCACCATGACCACATCGTCTGCTTAGGCTGCGGCCGGGTGGAAGAGTTCATGGACGCGGGCATCGAGGAGCGTCAGCGCCAGGTGGCGGCGCGTCTGAAGTACGAGCTGAAGGATCACTCCATGATCCTGTACGGCTATTGCAGCCGCCCGGATTGCCCGGCGCAAAAGCAGAAGAACCGGAATTGAGCTGGGCACAGGCCTAGCGCCGCGCGGGCTTCTTCTTCGGGGCGGGGGCTGCGGCTTTAGCCGGAGCCTTCGCAGCACCAGCTGCGGCCTTGGCCGAATTCTTGGCAGGCGCCGGCCGCAGCATCTCGGCGGCATGCTCACGCGCTTTATCCGTCACGTTGATGCCGCCCAACATGCGGGCGATCTCTTCCACGCGCTCGTCGGCAGTCAGCGTGTGCAGGGCCGTACGGGTGGTCTTGCCGTCGGTCAGCTTCGTCACGCGAACATGCGCGTGCGCCTGGCTCGCGACCTGAGGTAGGTGCGTGACGCAAAGCGCCTGCGCCCGTTCGCCCAAGGTGCGCAGCTGACGGCCGACGATCTCCGCTACGCCGCCGCCCACGCCGGCATCCACTTCATCGAACACCAGACAGGCCAGAGAGCCCGCCATGGCGTCCGTCTGCACAGCAGCCACCTGAATGGCGAGACTGATGCGTGACAACTCACCGCCCGACGCGACTTTCGCCAGCGGGCGAGGCGGCTGGCCGGGGTTGGCGCTGACCAGAAACTCGATCTCGTCCGCACCGTTCGCGCCCGCGGCTTCGGCGGCGCGCACGTCGATCTGAAACTTGCCTCCGGGCATGCCGAGGGTTTGCATCAATGTGCTGATGCTCGTGCCCAGCGACTTCGCTGCGGCTTTGCGAGCTGCCGTCAATTTGGCGCACGCGGCGGCGAATTTCTGTTGAGCCTGCTCCAGTTGCTTTTCGATCTGCGCCATCGACGCTTCCAGCGAATCGAGCCGCTGGAACTCCTGCTGCAGATCCGCTTGCAGGTCGAGCAGGGTGCTGACTTCGACGCGATGCTTGCGCGCGATCGATTCCATCGTCGCGAGCCGCTCCTCGACCCACTCTTGGCGCTGCGGATCGGCCTCCAGATCGGACTCGTAGCGTTCGACCGCATCCACGCCTTCGCGAAGTGCGATCAAGCTTTCCTCGATCAGCTGCGCCATGGAGGCGAACTTCGGATCGAGTTCGCCAACGTGGCGCGCGGTGCTGAGCGCGCGCGAGATCGCGTGCTCGGCGCTCACGTCTTCGGCTTCGCGCAGTAACTGAATGATTTCTCGCGCACCTGAGGCGAGTCGTCCGCGCTGTGATAGACGCGTCCGCTCGGCGCTGAGCTCATCACCTTCACCGGCTTTGAGATCGAGCGCTTGCAGCTCGCTCAAGTGATAACGCAGCAGCTCGAGGCGAGCTTCGCGATCCTGTGCCGAGGCGGCCGCGCGGTCGCGTTCCTCTTTGATTTGCGACAAGGTGCGCCATGTCTCGGTCACAGCGCCCACCAGCTCGCGATGCTCGCCGCTCTGGTCGAGCAACTCGCGCTGCGCCGAACGGCGCACCAGCGACTGATATTCCATCTGGCCATGCACGTCGACGAGCGTTTCGCCGAGCTGACGCAGCGATTGCACGGACATCGTCTGTCCATTGACGTACGCGCGCGAGCGACCATCCGCCGAGATCACTCGACGCAGCACGCATTCACCTTCGTGCTCGATGGATTGCTCGTTGAGCCAGGCGTGTGCCGCGGCGTTCTTCTCGATTGCAAAGGTCGCGGAGACTTCGGCGCGTTCAGCGCCATGACGAACGACTTCGGCGCCCGCGCGTCCACCGGCGGCGAGCAGCAGTGCGTCGACCAGGATCGACTTGCCCGCGCCGGTCTCGCCCGTGAGCACGGTCAAGCCCGGGCCAAGCTCCAGCTCGACCGCGTCGATGATGGCAAAGTCGCGGATCTGAATATGAGTGAGCATCTTCGCGTTGGAAAAACTATTCCGAGGTTGGGTAGGGCGCGGTACGGTCACCGCGGCCCCAGCGCAGCTTCGAGCGCAGCGTGCGATAGTAATCGTGATCGGCGGGATGCAGGAGAGTCACGTTGCCGGGGGCGGGCCGGACGATCAAACGATCACCCTGGGACAGCGCGCCGAGCGACACACCATCGCAGGTGACTTGTCCGTTGCTGTCGGGACGGTCGAGCAATCGAATCTCGATGACTGCATTGCTGCGGACCACGATGGGTCGATCCGACAACGTGTGCGGACAGATCGGCGCGAGCACCACCGCATCCAACCCCGGATAGAGAATGGGGCCGCCGCACGACAGCGCATACGCGGTCGAGCCTGTAGCCGTCGCGATCACCACGCCGTCGCCGCCGTGGGTATTCACATAGCGACCGTCGATGTAGGTCTCGAAATCCAGGATGCGGCCGGTCTGCCACTTCTGCAGAACGACGTCGTTCAGGCCGTTACAGTGACGATCCGGCTGGCCGGGCGAGCTCAGCGTCGCCTGGAGCATCGCGCGTTGGTCGCTCACATAGCGACCGGCGAGAATCTCATCGACCCGAGTCGTGAGCTCGGCCGGACTGATATCGGCGAGAAAGCCGAGCCGTCCGCGGTTGATGCCGAGGACCGGAATCCCGCGCGGCGCTGCGAGGCGGGCCGCGTGCAGCATGGAGCCGTCGCCGCCGACCGCAATCAGCAGGTCTGCCGTGACACACAGGTCCGATTCAGGTAACCGCTCGACCGTGACGTCGCGGTAGTCGACGCTCGTGGCCGCATCGACCAGGACTCGCCGTCCGCGGCTGTGCAAATGAGCCGCAAGAACTTGCAACGACTCGACGACCCGCGAGTCACGCGTGTTGCCGATGATGGCGATAATTCGAAAGGCTTCGGGGGCGGCGGGCATGGATGCGGTTTGTAGCACGGACCCATGTCAGCCAGCCATGCGAATCCGGTTGTGAACCGACCGACCGCCCTAAGATAGCCCTTATCGAACGCCCGCCGTGCCTTAAGGGGCGGTCTGCTTGACAGCGCCCGGCGCGGTGCTTAGCTTCACTCAGACAGTCGGCACCGCAGCGCGGGCTGGTGCAAAATGCCTTCTGTCACATGGGCTTGAGTCTTAGATGCGGCCGGGGCATAGCGCCCGATCCAAGCCGCCAGAAGCAAACGATGCCGACCCAGAACGATGAACCGCTGAACGAACGCTCCCAGCAGTTGTTGAAACTGCTGGTGGAGCATTACATCCGCGACGGGCAACCCATCGGGTCCCGTACTCTGTCCCGTGATTTGGGACTGAATCTGAGCGCGGCCACCATCCGCAATGTCATGGCGGATCTGGAAGAGCTCGGTTTCGTCACCTCGCCGCACACCTCGGCGGGCCGCGTGCCCACCGACAAGGGCTATCGTTTCTTCGTCGACACGCTGCTGAAGTATCAGCCGCTCGACGATGAAAAGATCGCCGCCATTCAGTCGCGCTTCGGCGAGCACACCGCCGACCATAAAGCATTGGTGGCCGCGGCTTCGCAGATGCTGTCGAGCGTGACGCGCCTGGCGGGCGTCGTCACGTTGCCGCGGCAGAGTCACTCGGCGCTCAGTCAGATCGAATTCGTGCCGCTGTCGGATAACCGGGTGCTGGCCATCATGGTCGTGAACGGCCGTGAAGTGCAGAACCGGATCGTGCAGCTGGATCGCAATTACAGCGCCGATGAGCTGCGGCGCGCGTCCAACTATTTGAATCAGGAATTCGGCGGCAAGGAATTGAGCGCGGTGCGCGAGCACTTGCTCAATCAGCTGAAGGAAACGCGCGAATCGCTGAACCAGGTGATGCTCGATGCCATTCATCTGGCGCAGCACGTGGTCATGCCGTCGCCGGCCACCGGCCGCATGGAATATGTCATCGCCGGCGAAACCAACCTGATGAGCTTCGCCGAGCTGTCCAACGTCGAGAAGCTGCGGCGCCTGTTCGAGGCGTTCACGCAGCAGCGCGACATTCTGCACCTGCTCGATCTGAGCCTGAAAGCCGACGGCGTGCAGATCTTCATCGGCCAGGAATCCGGCTACACCATCCTGGACGATTGCAGCGTGGTTACGGCTCCCTACACCCTGGACCAGGAAGTGGTCGGGGTGCTCGGGGTCATCGGGCCAACGCGAATGGCCTACGAACGCATCATCCCCATCGTCGATATCACCGCAAAGCTGCTCGGCTCCGCCTTGAATTCGCGCGCCTGAGTCGCCATTCCGGTCGCGCCCGACCTGTCCCCAGGAGAGGTCAGGCATGAGGTCGGCCGCCCGATCAGGCAGAATGCCGCCCCTTTAAGAAACCGCGTCCCGTCCCGGCGTCGCCGGGCCGGGGACGAGTCCTTTTTGCGATGAGGAGAACCAGATTCATGAGCACGCCCAACGAGCAGGATCGCCCGCCTGGCGCCAACGGCGCCCCGGCAGAGGAAGGTGCCGATGTCCAGGCCGCCCTGCAGGCAGCCGAAGCGCGGGCGCTGGAAAGCCGCGACCTGTACATGCGCGCGCTCGCCGAGATGGAAAATATCCGCAAGCGTGCGTCCCGGGATGTAGAGCAGGCGCATAAGTACGCCGTCGACCGCTTTGCCAACGATCTGATCGGCGTGAAGGACAGCCTGGAGCTCGGCCTGCTGGCGGCCGGCGACCCGCAGACCCTGCGTGCCGGCACCGAGGCCACCCTGAAATTGCTGGCCAAGGCGTTCGAGAAGAACGGTCTGACCGAGATCGACCCGCTGGGGCAGCAGTTCAACCCGGAGCAGCACGAAGCCATGGCCATGCAGCCGTCGGCCGAGCATGTGCCGGACAGCGTGACGCAGGTCATTCAGAAGGGCTATGCGCTGAACGGACGGCTGCTGCGCCCGGCCCGCGTCATTGTCGCAAAAGCTCCGTAAGGGCTTGTAAACCTCGGCACGATCCGCAGATATCGCGACAAGACGGCCCTGGCGGGGACGAACTCCCGCCACAGCTGGCCAGATTTACAGACAGTACCGATTTCAAACCTAACTATTAACAAAGTATTTGCAGGAGACATTGGGCCATGAGCAAAGTCATCGGCATCGACCTGGGCACGACGAATTCGTGCGTCGCGATCATGGAAGGCGGCAAGCCGCGCGTGATCGAAAACAGCGAAGGCGATCGCACCACGCCGTCGATCGTGGCGTTCACCAAGGACAATGAAGTGCTCGTCGGTCAGTCGGCGAAGCGTCAGGCGGTGACCAATCCGCAGAACACCCTGTTCGCGATCAAGCGTCTGATCGGCCGTCGCTTCGACGACGCCGTCGTCCAGAAGGACGTCGACATGGTGCCGTACAAGATCGCCAAGGCCGACAACGGCGACGCCTGGGTGGAAGTGCAGGGCAAGAAGATGGCGCCGCAGGAAATCTCCGCGCGCATCCTGCAGAAGATGAAGAAGACTGCCGAGGATTTCCTGGGCACCACGGTGACCGAAGCGGTCATCACTGTGCCTGCTTACTTCAACGACTCGCAGCGCCAGGCGACCAAAGACGCCGGCCGCATCGCCGGTCTGAACGTCAAGCGCATCATCAACGAGCCGACCGCGGCCGCGCTGGCCTATGGCCTCGACAAGCAGGGCGGCGATCGCAAGATTGCGGTGTATGACCTGGGTGGCGGCACGTTCGACGTGTCCATCATCGAAGTGGCCGATGTCGACGGCGAGCGTCAGTTCGAAGTGCTCGCGACCAACGGCGACACGTTCCTCGGCGGCGAGGACTTCGACAAGCGCGTCATCGATTACCTCGGCGAAGAGTTCAAGAAGGAAAGCGGCGTCGACGTGCGTCGTGATCCGCTCGCCATGCAGCGTCTGAAGGAAGCTGCGGAAAAGGCCAAGATCGAGCTGTCGTCGAGCCAGCAGACCGAAATCAACCTGCCGTACATCACTGCCGATGCGTCCGGTCCGAAGCACCTCAACATCAAGCTGACTCGCGCCAAGCTGGAGTCGCTGGTCGAGGACCTGGTGAACAAGACCATCGAGCCGTGCCGGATCGCGCTGAAGGATGCGGGCCTGTCCATCAAGGATGTGTCCGAGGTGATCCTGGTCGGCGGTCAGACCCGCATGCCGTTGGTGCAGAAGGCGGTCAAAGATTTCTTCGGCCAGGAGCCGCGCAAGGACGTGAACCCCGACGAAGCCGTGGCCGTGGGTGCCGCGATTCAGGGCGGCGTGCTGTCCGGCGAAGTGAAGGACGTGCTGCTGCTCGACGTGACGCCGCTGTCGCTCGGTATCGAGACGCTCGGTGGCGTGATGACCAAGCTGATCGAGAAGAACACCACGATTCCCACCAAGGCGAATCAGACCTTCTCGACCGCCGACGACAACCAGGGCGCCGTGACCATTCACGTGCTGCAGGGTGAGCGTCAGCGCGCGCACGACAACAAGTCGCTCGGCCAGTTCAACCTGGAAGGCATTCCGCCGGCGCCGCGTGGCATGCCGCAGATCGAAGTCACGTTCGACATCGATGCCAACGGCATCCTGAACGTGTCGGCGAAGGACAAGGCCACCGGCAAGGAACAGAAGATCGTCATCAAGGCCTCTTCGGGCCTGAACGAGGACGAGATCAAGCGCATGGTGAAGGACGCCGAGGCGCACGCCGAGGAAGATCGCAAGTTCCGCGAGCTGGTCGAGGTTCGTAACAAGGCCGACGCGCTGGTGCACGGCACAGAGAAGGCGCTGAAGGATCTGGGCGAGAAGGTTCCGCCCGCCGATCGCGCCAACATCGAAAATGCCGTGTCCGATCTGAAGCGCGCGTTGAGCGAGGACGACAAGGACATCATCGAGAAGAAGGCTGCCGAAGTGAGCCGTCTGGCGGCCGCTCTGACGCAGTCGGCTGAAGCCGGCGCCGGTCCGGGACCGGGCCCGCAGGGCGCAGCTGGCGGCGGTGGCGCGGCCGGCGGCAACGAGGACGTGCTCGACGCCGAGTTCGAAGAAGTCAAAGACAAGAAGAAGTAAATGCACACCGGGCCCAGGCGACTGTTAGGTCGCCTGGGCCCGCTGGCCTTTTTGTTGGTGGGTTTTTAGTGGCGTGATGCCGGCGCAGGCAGGCATCATGCGGCCTTATCTGGTTGGGGTTGTTTGACGCGAATGTCCAAGCGCGACTACTACAAGGTGCTCGATGTAGCCCGCACGGCCACGGAGGCCGAAATCAAGAAGGCTTATCGCCGTCTGGCGATGAAACTTCATCCCGACCGCAATCCCAACGACGCGGATGCCGAGGAGAAATTCAAGGAGTGCAAGGAAGCTTATGAAGTGCTGACCGACGCGCAGCGGCGCGCCATTTACGATCAGCACGGCCACGACGGTCTCGCGGCCCGTGGCGGCGGCGCTGGGTTCAGCGCATCCGATGCGTTCAGCGACATCTTCGGCGATGTGTTTGGTGACATTTTCGGCGGCGGCCGGCGCGGTGGCCGTCAGCAGGTGTTTCGTGGCGCCGATCTGCGCTACGACCTCGAGCTGGATCTCGAGCAGGCCGTGTTCGGCCATTCCTCAGATATCGAATTCACGACGCTGGCCGAGTGCGAGCCTTGCCAGGGCTCGGGCGCTGCGCCCGGCTCGAAGCCGGTCACCTGCGACACCTGTAATGGCGTCGGTCAGGTTCGCATGCAGCAGGGCTTCTTCGCGGTTCAGCAGACCTGTCCGCGTTGCAAAGGCCGCGGCCAGATCATCAGTCAGCCGTGCGATTCCTGCCTGGGGCAGGGCCGGCTGCGCAAAAAGAAAACCCTCAACATCAAAGTCCCGCAGGGTGTCGACAATGGCGATCGCATTCGCCTGACCGGCGAGGGCGAGGCCGGGCGCAACGGCGGACCGCCGGGCGATCTGTATGTCGAGATCCGGGTCAAAGAGCATGCGATTTTCGAGCGCGACGGCAGTCATCTGTCCTGCGAAGTGCCGGTGAGCTTCTCGACGGCCACGCTCGGCGGCACGGTCGAAGTGCCCACGCTCGGCGGCAACGTCGAATTGAAAGTGCCGGGAGAAACTCAGTCCGGCCGTGTGTTCCGTCTGCGCGAGAAGGGTGTCAAACCGGTGCGCGGCGGAGCGACGGGAGATTTGTTCTGTCGTGTCGTGGTTGAGACGCCGATCAATCTCACCGAAGAGCAGAAAGAGTTGCTGCGTGCTTTCGATGCCTCCATGCACGACAGCAAGCGCAATCACAGCCCGCGCGAGAGCACCTGGCTGGACGGCGTGAAACGTTTCTTCGACACCATCAGAAGCTGATCAGACCGATGGCGGAACACTCATTGCAGATCGCCGTGCTCGGCGTCAGCGGCCGGATGGGCCGCGCGTTGGTGACGGCCATCGACGCGGCGCCTAGCGTTGAGCTTTCTGGCGCGACGGCCTCGGCGAACAGCCGTTGGCTCGGTAAAGATGCAGGCGATGCCACTGGCAGCACCCGGCGCGACGTGACGGTCGCAGCCGATCCGGCTGCCGCGTTGCGCAATGCGCAGGTAGCCATCGATTTCACATTGCCCGAAGCGACCGCGGCGAATCTCGCCGCCTGTGTCGCAGCCAAGTGTCCGATCGTCATCGGCACGACGGGACACAGCGAAGCGGTGCGAGCCCAGATCGCGGCCGCGGCCCAAGTCATTCCCATCGTAATGGCACCGAACATGAGTCTGGGCGTGAACCTGCTGCTCAAGCTCGTTGAGCTGGCGGCCAGCAAGCTCGATGCCGACTACGACATCGAAGTGTTCGAAGCGCACCACCGCAATAAGAAAGATGCGCCTTCCGGGACTGCACTGGCGCTCGGCGCCGCGGCGGCGGACGGGCGCGATGTTAAATTGGC
Organism: Steroidobacter cummioxidans; assembly: GCF_003104955.1. NCBI lineage: Bacteria > Pseudomonadati > Pseudomonadota > Gammaproteobacteria > Steroidobacterales > Steroidobacteraceae > Steroidobacter > Steroidobacter cummioxidans. Next base: position 21,872 of record NZ_LSRW01000085.1, read on the forward strand.
CGACGTGGCTGAATATTCCCGTCAGGGCAATACCGGCGCTCGTGAGCGCGGCTCGATCGGGTTCTCGGTTTTCCGAGGTGGCGATGTGGTCGGCGACCACACCGTCACGTTTGCCGGCATCGGCGAGCGAATCGAGCTGACCCATCGTGCCAGCGATCGCCTGGCCTTTGCGCGAGGCGCGGTAAAAGCGGCGCAATGGCTGGTCGGCAAGTCGCCGGGTCTGTACTCGATGCAGGACGTGCTCGGTCTTTAACTTCGCGCGTCGGCCTTTAAAACAGGCGAGCCCACCCAACCCTCAGTTGCCGCCGAAGCGGCAGGTGACTGACACGCGCATTTCCCTTTCATCACTTGGGCGACTCGCGTAGACTGCCGTCTTCAGCACGCGGTGAAAACACTTGTGGCGGGATCGGGCCTTAGGCGCCCATCTCGTCTTCCGCATGCGTGTCTGAAACAGCTGACATCGGGAGCTACATGAACCACAGCCAACACGTGGCCGCTGTACTGGCTCTGGAGGACGGCACCGTTTTTCACGGCCGATCCATTGGAGCCAAAGGCAACACGACGGGCGAGGTGGTGTTCAACACCGCCATGACGGGCTATCAGGAGATTCTCACTGACCCGTCCTATTGCAGACAGATTGTTACTCTCACCTATCCGCACATCGGCAACACCGGCACCAATCCGGAAGACCTGGAAGCGGCCTCGGTGTATGCGGCAGGTCTGATCATTCGCGACTTGCCGGCCCTGCATTCCAACTGGCGGGCCTCTGAATCGCTGGAGAGCTTTCTTCAACGCGGCAAGATCGTCGCCATCGCGGACATCGACACTCGCAAGCTGACGCGCATTCTCAGAGAGAAGGGCGCGCTCGCGGGCTGCATCATGACCGGCGAGAAGGTCGATGCAACGGCGGCGGTACATGCCGCGCGCAAATTCCCCGGCTTGAAAGGCATGGACCTGGCGAAGGTCGTGTCCACCAAGCGCGTGTATCAATGGAACGAAGGCACCAACTGGGGCGAGCACCTCGGACCGAAGTCACGTCCGGGACAGCGCGTGCACGTGGTCGCGTATGACTACGGCATCAAGCGCAACATCCTGCGCTGTCTGGCGGACCAGGGCTGTCGCGTGACGGTCGTGCCCGCGCAGACTCCGGCGGAAAAAGTGCTCGCGATGAATCCGGACGGCATCTTCCTGTCCAACGGCCCCGGCGATCCGGAGCCGTGTACGTACGCGATCGAAGCGATCAAGAAATTCCTCGAGACCGATATTCCGGTGTTCGGCATCTGTCTCGGCCATCAGCTGCTGGGCCTGGCAAGCGATGCCAAGACCGTGAAGATGAAGTTCGGTCATCACGGCGCCAATCACCCGGTGCAGGACATCGCGTCCGGCCGCGTGCTGATCTCCAGCCAGAACCACGGCTTCGCGGTCGATGAGAGCACGCTCGGCGCGAACGTGAAGGTGACTCACAAGTCGCTGTTCGACGGTTCGCTGCAAGGCATCGAGCGCACCGACTGCCCGGCCTTCAGCTTCCAGGGCCATCCCGAGGCGAGCCCGGGCCCGCAGGACGTGGGCCAGTTGTTCAGCAAATTCACCGCCATGATCCACCAGCGGCTGGCCAGCCAGCAGTCCGCTCAATCCCCGGCCGCAGCGAAAGACGGCCGCCGCGCCGCCGAAGGTTGACGAAGATCACTCCATGCCCAAACGTACTGACCTCAAAAGCATCCTGATCATCGGCGCTGGCCCGATCGTCATCGGCCAGGCGTGCGAGTTCGATTATTCCGGCGCGCAGGCCTGCAAGGCGCTCAAGGAAGAGGGCTATCGCGTCATCCTGGTGAACTCCAATCCGGCCACGATCATGACCGATCCGGAGTCCGCCGATGCCATCTACATCGAGCCCATCCATTGGCGCACGGTGGAGAGCATCATCGCGAAGGAACGTCCCAGCGCGTTGCTGCCCACGATGGGCGGACAGACGGCGCTCAACTGCGCGCTCGACCTGGTGCGCGAGGGCGTGCTGGAAAAATACGGCGTCGAGTTGATCGCCGCGTCTCGCGAAGCCATCGACATGGCCGAAGACCGCGAGAAGTTTCGCAACGCCATGCGTGAGATCGGCCTGGAGTCGCCGCGTTCGAAGATCGCGCACAGCATGGACGAAGCGCTGGCTGTGCAGGCCGAGATCGGCTATCCCACGATCATTCGTCCGTCGTTCACCATGGGCGGTTCGGGCGGCGGCATCGCGTATAACCGCGAAGAGTTCGTCACCATCGTCGAGCGCGGTCTCGACGCCTCGCCGACATCCGAAGTGCTGCTCGAAGAGTCGGTGATCGGCTGGAAGGAATATGAGATGGAGGTGGTCCGCGATCGCGCCGACAACTGCATCATCATCTGCTCCATCGAGAACCTCGATCCTATGGGCGTGCACACCGGCGACTCGATCACGGTCGCGCCGGCGCAGACGCTCACCGATAAGGAATATCAGATGATGCGCAACGCCTCGATCGCGGTGTTGCGCAAGATCGGCGTGGAGTGCGGCGGCTCGAACGTGCAGTTCGCGCTCAATCCCGCCGACGGTCGTCTGCTCATCATCGAAATGAATCCGCGTGTGTCGCGCTCTTCGGCGCTCGCGTCGAAGGCGACGGGCTTTCCGATCGCGAAGGTCGCCGCGAAGCTCGCGGTCGGCTACACGCTCGATGAGCTGCGCAATGAAATCACGGGCGGCGCGACGCCGGCCTCGTTCGAGCCCACGATCGATTACGTGGTCACGAAGATTCCGCGCTTCACGTTCGAGAAGTTCCCCGGCGCCAACGATCGCCTCACCACCCAGATGAAGTCGGTGGGCGAGGCGATGGCCATGGGCCGCACGTTCCAGGAGTCGCTGCAGAAGGCGCTGCGCAGCATGGAAGTGGGCACCGACGGCCTCGATCCGTTGCTCACGCTGCCGCTCACCGAAGAACAGATGCACAAGCTGCGTGAAGAGCTGCGCATGCCGGGTCCGCATCGCCTGCGCTTCGTCGGCGACGCGTTGCGCGCCGGCCTGTCTTTCAATGAAGTGCAGTCCCTGTCGCGCATCGACCCCTGGTTCCTCGCGCAGATCCACGACATCGTGCTCGAAGAGCAGAAGGTGCACGAGCAGGGCCTCGAAGCGTTCACGCGCGATCGCGTGTGGCAGCTCAAGCGCAAAGGTTTCTCCGATCGTCGTCTCGCGACGCTGCTCGGTATAGACGAAGCGAGCGTGCGCCGTAAGCGCATCACCATGGGCATTCGCCCGGTGTTCAAGCGCGTCGACACCTGCGCCGCCGAGTTCTCGACTTCGACGGCTTACATGTACTCGACCTACGACGAGGAGTGCGAGGCGAATCCGACCGATCGCAAGAAGATCATGATTCTTGGCGGCGGTCCGAATCGCATCGGGCAGGGCATCGAGTTCGATTACTGCTGCGTGCACGCGGCGCTCGCGCTGCGCGCAGCGGGCTTCGAAACCATCATGGTGAACTGCAATCCCGAGACGGTCTCCACCGACTACGACACGTCGGATCGTCTGTACTTCGAGCCGCTGACGCTCGAAGACGTTATGGAGATCATCGACAAGGAGAAGCCAGTCGGCGTGATCGTGCAGTACGGCGGCCAGACGCCGCTGAAGCTGTGCCGCGCGCTCGAAGCCGCGGGCGCGCCGATCATCGGCACGACACCGGATGCGATCGACGTTGCCGAAGACCGCGAGCGCTTCCAGCAGCTCGTGCAGCAGCTGAATCTGAAGCAGCCGCCGAATTGCACGGCCCGCACCGAAGAGCAGGCCATCAGCATGTCGAAGACGGTCGGCTTCCCGCTGGTCGTGCGCCCGTCGTACGTGCTGGGCGGTCGCGCGATGGAAGTGGTCTTCAACGAGGACGACTTGCGCACCTACATGACCGACGCGGTGAAAGTGTCGAACGACAGCCCGGTGCTGCTCGATCGCTTCCTCGATCAGGCCATCGAAGTCGACGTGGACGCGATCTGCGACGGCGAAGATGTCTACATCGGCGGCATCATGGAACACGTCGAGCAGGCGGGCGTGCATTCGGGCGACTCTGGTTGCTCACTGCCGCCGAACAGCCTGTCCGCCGAGACGCAGACCGAGTTGAAGGAACAGACCCGCAAGCTCGCCAGGGGCCTGAACGTCGTCGGCCTGATGAACATCCAGTTCGCGATCCAGAACGGCGTCGTCTACATCCTCGAAGTGAATCCGCGTGCCTCGCGCACCGTGCCGTTTGTCTCCAAAGCGACCGGCGTGCCGCTGGCGAAGATGGCGGCGCGGGTCATGGCCGGAGCGAAGTTGAAGGATCTCGGCCTGACCGAGGAGCGTGTGCCGAAGTTCTTCGCGGTGAAGGAATCGGTGTTCCCGTTCTCGAAGTTCCCCGAGGCCGATCCGATTCTCGGTCCGGAAATGAAATCCACCGGCGAGGTGATGGGCACTGGCCGTTCGTTTGGCGAGGCTTACGCCAAGGCGCAGCTCGCATCGGGCGTCATTCTGCCGACGCGCGGCGTTTGCTTGATCAGCGTGCGCGAGCGCGACAAGCCCGCGGCAGTGCAGCTCGCGCGGCGCCTGGTCGCGCAGGGATTCGAAATCGTAGCAACCTCTGGCACTGCGGAAGCCATCAGCAATGCGGGAATTGCGTGCCGCACGGCGAACAAGGTGCGAGAGGGTCGCCCTCACATCGTGGACATGATAAAAAACGACGAGATTTCGCTGATCGTCAATACCACCGAAGGCAAGCAGGCGATCTTCGAGTCGCGTTCCATCCGGCGCGAAGCAGTCCACAAGCGCGTCACCTACTACACGACAGTGGCGGCGGGACTGGCGACCTGTGATGCCATTGCCCACATGAATGAGGTCGACGTGAACCGATTGCAGGATCTGCATGAGGAGATCTCGCGTAGCAGCGGGACCGTCACGACCGGCCAGCGATTGGAGATCGCATCGTGAAACGTCTGCCGTTGACTTTGAAGGGCGCCGAAAAACTGCGCGTCGAGCTGAAGCGTTTGAAGAGCGAGGATCGTCCGCGCGTGATCCAGGCAATTGCCGAGGCGCGTGCGCATGGCGATTTGAGCGAGAACGCGGAGTATCACGCTGCGCGCGAGCAGCAGAGCTTCATCGAAGGCCGCATCAAGGACATCGAGTCGCACCTGTCGAACTCGGAAATCATCGACGTGGCCTCGATGCCGGCTACCGACAAAGTGGTGTTCGGTGCGACGCTCGATCTGGAAGACGAGGACACCGGCAACAAAGTGCTCTACCAGATCGTCGGCGACGCCGAGGCCGATATCAAACACGGCCTGATTTCCGTCTCGTCGCCGATCGCGCGTGCGCTGGTGGGCAAGTCGAAGGGCGACGTCGTGGATGTGGTCGCGCCGAACGGCACGAAGAGCTACGAGATCGTCAGCGTCCGCTATGTCTGAGAGGACCTCCGGGTCCTCTTTCCTCAGTTTCTGCTCGACGTTCCTGGTGACGCTCTGGGCCGGCTCGCTGTGGACGGTGTGCGGCATCGTCGCGCCGCAATTGTTCGCGACGCTGCCGGAGCGCCAGCTCGCAGGGCAGATGGCGGCGCGGCTGTTTCACATCGAGACGTGGCTGGGCGTCGTGGTCGCGATCGCGCTCCTCGCAATCTTTGCCGCACGCAAAGCGTTCGCTACCAGCAAAGCGATTCTCTGGCTGATCCTGCTGACGGCCGCCGCGCCGCTGGCGAGCGAGCTCATTCTCGGTCCGATGATGAACACCGCCCGCGAAGCAGGCGACATGACCCGCTTCGGCATGCTGCACGGCATGTCTGCCGCGCTGTTCCTCATCGCTTGCTTGAGTGCGCTGGCGCTGGTTTGGAAGACGCGCCAGCAGAGCCTCTAATCCGCGGGCAGGATGATCTTCGGCTTGTCCTTGTGCGGGCGGTAGAACACACCCACGTTGCCGATGCGTTGGACCAAAGAGCTGCCGCTTTGCTTGGCCAGTTCGGCGAGAATGGTGTCCCGCTCTTCACGGTCACCGACGCGGGCTTTCACTTTCACCAGCTCGTGCGCGCCCAGCGCGAGGTCGAACTCCTTGGCAACGCCCGGGGACAGCCCGGATGAGCCAATGAGAATGATGGGGTCTTTACCGTGGGCGAGGCCGCGCAGGTACTTTTTCTGCTTTTCGGAAAGCTGCTGAACTTGGGTCATGGCTAAGCGTACTAAATCGAGCCGGGAATGGCTTGCCGAACATGACAGCGGCCCGTACGTAAAACAGGCGCCCCAGGCTGCTCCAGGAGCGCGCCCACCGCTTGTAATACCGGATATGGTCCCCAATACCACCGGCAACGCCGATGTGGACTACGACCGCTCGATGCATCTGGTTGAACTGTCGTGGAATTTGCCCGTCAGCGGCTGTGGTCGGGAGGCGATTCCCGGTCTCGGTATTCCGGGGGCGGCAGTTGGCGGGCGTCAAAGTACGTAAACCGGATGCCTGCGCGCAGCGAAATCCGGAACTTTACCTGCTGGGCCGAGACTTTAAGGCATAAGCTGGCCGGACTTACTTTTAGGGTTGAACAGGATCAGGAAGTCGGTTATGGCGCGTCCCGGTCCGGTGGTGTAGTGTCAATCGGCGCCTACTTATTTACTTCCAGGCTGCTGCCACGATCCAGGATCGAGGGGACGGGGCACACGAGGATGGGACTTTGAACGACCTAGCCAAGAACATCGTACTCTGGATCGTCATCGCCGTGGTCGTTGCCACGGTGGTCAGCAACTTCAGTGCGCGATCCGGTGGCATCCAGGAGATGCCGTACTCCACCTTCCTGCAGCAAGTGAAGGACGGCGGCGTCGCCGAAGTCACCCTCAACAAGACGACGGATGTCATTCGCGGCGTTCGCACCAATGGCGAGCAGTTCAGCGTCAACAATCCCGAGACCGAGAACTCCGAGCTGATCGGCACACTGATCGAGCACAACGTGAAGTTCTCCGGGGCCGCACCCGAGCGTCAGTCGTTCCTGATGCAACTGTTCATTTCTTCCTTCCCCATCCTGCTCTTGATCGCGGTGTGGGTGTACTTCATGCGGCAGATGCAAGGCGGCGCCGGCGGCAGGGGGGCCATGTCCTTTGGCAAGAGTCGCGCACGACTGCTCGGCGAGGACCAGGTACAGGTCACGTTCGCCGATGTCGCAGGCGTGGACGAAGCCAAGGAAGAAGTGGTCGAGATCGTCGAGTTCCTCAAAGACCCGGGCAAGTTCCAGCGCCTGGGCGGCAAGATTCCGCGTGGCGTGCTGATGGTCGGCTCGCCGGGTACGGGTAAGACGCTGCTGGCCCGCGCCATCGCCGGCGAAGCCAAAGTGCCGTTCTTCACTATCTCCGGCTCCGACTTCGTCGAAATGTTCGTCGGCGTGGGTGCGAGCCGCGTGCGTGACATGTTCGACCAGGCCAAGAAGCATGCACCGTGCATCATCTTCATCGACGAAATCGACGCCGTCGGTCGCCATCGTGGCGCCGGCCTGGGCGGCGGTCACGACGAGCGCGAACAGACGTTGAACCAGCTGCTGGTCGAAATGGATGGCTTCGAAGGCACCGAGGGCGTGATCGTCATCGCCGCCACCAACCGTCCCGACGTGCTGGATCCGGCGCTGCTGCGTCCGGGCCGCTTCGACCGTCAGGTCGTGGTGCCGCTGCCGGATGTGCGCGGTCGCGAGCAGATCCTGAAAGTTCACATGCGCAAGCTGCCGCTGGCTGAAGACGTGAAGCCGCAGGTAATTGCGCGTGGTACGCCGGGCTTCTCCGGTGCCGACCTCGCCAACCTGGTCAACGAAGCTGCGTTGTTCGCCGCTCGCGCCAACCGTCGCACGGTGACCATGGACGAGTTCGAGCGCGCCAAGGACAAGATCATGATGGGCGCCGAGCGCCGCTCCATGGTCATGGACGAGCAGGAGAAGAAGCTCACCGCGTACCACGAGGCTGGTCACGCCATCATCGGCTTGACGGTGCCCGAGCACGATCCGGTCTATAAGGTCACCATCATCCCGCGCGGTCGCGCGCTGGGCGTGACGATGTTCCTGCCGGAAGCCGATCGCTACAGCACCAGCAAGCGTCGTCTGGAAAGCCGCATCAGCACGCTGTTCGGCGGCCGTATTGCCGAGGAAATCATCTTCGGACCCGATTCGATCACGACCGGCGCGTCCAACGACATCGAGCGTGCGACCGAAATCGCCCGCAACATGGTCACGAAGTGGGGTCTGTCGGATCGCCTCGGTCCGCTGACTTACAGCGAAGATCAGGGTGAGGTGTTCCTGGGTCGCCAGGTGACGCAGCACAAGCAGGTCTCCGATGTCACGGCTCACGCCATCGACGAGGAAGTGCGCTTGCTGATCGACACCAACTACAAGCGCGCCAAGCACATTCTCGAGACCAATCTGGAGAAGCTGCACAAGATGTCCGAGGCCCTGATCAAGTACGAGACCATCGACGAGACTCAGATCAAGGACATCATGGAAGGCCGCGATCCGAAGCCGCCCGCGGGCTGGGACGACAGCGGCGCGCCGTTCGGTGGCAGTGGCAGCGGCAAGGGCCGCGAGCGCGAGAAGGGCGGCGAGGCCCCGATCGGCAAGCCGGCCAGCCAGCACTAACTGCTGGCGGTATGGACGTTGGAGAGAGGCGCGGCAACGCGCCTCTTTCCGTTTCAGCCGGAAAGAAAATTCATGCAGCTGCGCTGCGGCTCTCAGCAACTCGATCTGTCCTCACCGCGGGTGATGGGCATTCTCAATGTCACGCCGGATTCCTTTTCCGACGGCGGCCAGTTCATCGATGTGTCTCGAGCGGTCGAGCACGCGCTGCTCATGATCGAGCAGGGCGCTGCAATGATCGATGTGGGCGGTGAGTCCACACGACCCGGGGCCGCCGATGTGAGCGAGGCAGAGGAGATCCGTCGCGTGGTCCCTGTGATCGAAGCGCTCGCCGCACGTACCTCCGTTCCCATTTCCATCGATACCAGCAAAGCCGCCGTCATGAGCGCTGCAGTCGCTGCTGGCGCAAGTTTGATCAACGACGTTCGTGCTCTTCGGGAGCCCGGCGCTCTCGATGCGGCCGCTCGCACGGACGCGGCGGTGTGTCTCATGCACATGCAAGGGCAGCCACGGACCATGCAGCACGAGCCGCGCTACGATGACGTCGTAGGGGAAGTGACCGCATTCCTGGAGCAGCGAGTCGAGGCCTGTCTGGCCGCTGGCATCACCCGCGACCGTCTGGTTCTCGACCCCGGTATCGGTTTTGGCAAGCGCCTTGAGCATAATCTCGACCTGCTGGCGCACCTGCCTCAGCTGAGCCGCCCGGGACCGAATGCCGGGCTGCCGCTGCTGGTCGGCGTGTCCCGCAAGTCCATGTTCCAGGCACTGCTGGGCCGGCCGGTAGAACAGCGCCTGGCGGGCGGATTGGCCGTGGCCACGGCCGCTGTGCTCGCCGGGGCTGCTATTCTTCGAGTCCATGACGTGGCCGAGACGGTCGACGCCGTGAAAGTCGCCCAGGCCTTACGCGCTGCCGGTTATAACGCACGCGCGCCAATTGAAAACTAAGCATTCGAGGGAGCCGCTTTGAGCCGCAAGTACTTTGGCACCGATGGCGTGCGTGGCCGCGTTGGGGATCATCCGCTCACCGTGGAATTCGCACTGAAGCTGGCGAGCTCGGCAGCGCGTGTGCTCGCCCCGAAGGGCGGCACGGTGCTGGTCGGCAAGGACACGCGCATCTCGGGTTACATGTTCGAGTCCGCGCTGGAAGCGGGCTTCGTCGCTTCGGGCGTGAACGTGATGCTGATCGGCCCGTTGCCAACGCCCGGCATCGCGTATCTCACCAAACGTTTCGAATGTGACTTCGGCGTGGTCATCAGCGCTTCTCACAATCCGTACGAAGACAACGGCATCAAATTCTTCGATCGCAACGGCGGCAAGTTGACCGATGATGTCGAGGCGCAGATCGAACAGTATCTGGACGATCCGCCGGTGACGCGCAGCTCCAGCGAGCTCGGTCGCGCAACGCGTGTCGACAAATCGCGCGTGCGCTATCAGGAATTCGCGATGAGCACCGTGCCGGGCCTGGATTTATCGGACTTCAAGCTGGTGATCGATTGCGCCAACGGCGCGGGCTACAAAGTGGGGCCGCGCGTGCTCGCGGATCTCGGCGCCGAGATCGTGCCGATCGGCTCTTCGCCGAACGGCCGTAACATCAATCTGAATTGCGGCTCGACTTCGCCGGGCCTGTTGCAGCTCACCGTGCCGGGCGTGCAGGCGCAGGCGGGCATCGCGCTCGACGGCGACGGCGATCGTCTGGTGATGGTCGACAACCTCGGGCGCACCGTCGATGGCGATCAGCTGCTGTACATCATCGCGCGTGCTCGCAAACAGAAGGGACTGTTGAAAGGTCCGGTGGTCGGCACCGTGATGAGCAATCTCGGTCTGGAGCACTCGTTGCAGAAAGAGGGCATCGAATTCCGTCGCGCCAAGGTCGGCGATCGTTACGTGATGGAGCTGCTCAAGGAGACTGGCGGCACGCTGGGCGGCGAGACCTCCGGTCATCTGCTGTGCCTCGATCACACCACCACCGGCGACGCCCTCATCAGCGCGTTGCAGGTGCTGGCCATCATGAAGGAGACCGGCAGCAGCCTGGCCGAGCTGGCCGCGCCGATGCCGAAGTATCCGCAGGTGATGGAGAACGTGCGCGTCGCCAAGAAGATCGACCCGTTCAGCTCGCCGCAGATTGCCGAGGCCGTGACGCGGGCCGAGACCAGGCTGGCTGACACCGGCCGCATCGTGTTGCGTCCCTCGGGCACTGAACCCGTGATCCGCGTCATGGTCGAAGGCAGGGACGAAAAGCTGGTCAGGGAGATCTGCCGGGAATTGGCGAATACGGTGGCGGCGGCTGCGGAACAGAAGGTTGCCGTGGGCTGAGTCGCCTAACTCATGATTTCTGTTTGATTTCCACCTGACTCGCCGCTAAGCTTCCGCGCCCTTCGCAGGGGGCGGCCCGAACACTAACTGTAGAGGTACTGCCGATGCGCCGGCCATTCATTGCCGGGAATTGGAAGATGCACGGCTCGCGCGCACAGAACGCCGAGTTGATCGAGGGCCTGTTGCTCGGCTTGCCGGGGCAGGTGCCTGTCGATATCGCCGTGTGTCCGCCCGATGTGTACCTCTGGGAAGTGGGACGGTTGCTGAAGGATTCGATCGTGAAGCTGGGCGCGCAAACGGTGTGCGCCGAGTCGATCGGTGCGTTTACCGGCGAGACCTCGGCGGCCATGCTGAAGGACGTTGGCTGCACTTATGTGATCGTGGGCCACTCCGAGCGGCGCACGATCTACCGCGAGGACGACGCGCTGGTGGCGCGTAAGTTTCTGGCGGCGCAGTCGCAGAGTCTGATCCCGATCCTCTGCGTCGGCGAAACGCTGGAGGAGCGGGAGAAAGGGCAGACCATGCAAGTGATCTCCCGGCAGCTGAAGGCTGTATTGGATGTGGCGGCCCCGGGGGCGCTACAGCAGGCGGTGGTCGCGTACGAGCCGGTCTGGGCGATCGGCACGGGTAAGAATGCGACGCCGGAGCAGGCGCAGGAAGTTCACGCACATATTCGCGCCGAGGTGGCGGCCCGTGATGCTAATATCGCGGCCCGTTTGCAGGTGCTGTACGGCGGCAGCGTGAAGGCCGGCAATGCGAAGGAGATCTTCGCCATGCCGGATGTCGACGGTGGACTGATCGGGGGCGCGGCGCTGAAGGCGGATGAGTTCCTGAAGATCTGCGCCGCGGCTCAGGCGCACTGAGCATAGTAGGCGCATTGAAGCGGAATCGAATCGTATGAACTGGTTACATTCGGCGGTGGTGATTGCTCACCTGTTGATCGCCGCGGCCATTGTGGCGCTGGTGTTACTCCAGCGCGGCAAGGGCGCTGACGCAGGCGCCGGCTTCGGCGCGGGCGCGTCGGGCACCGTGTTTGGTGCTCGCGGCTCGGCGTCGTTTATGTCGCGTACGACAGCAACGCTCGCCGCGCTGTTCATCGCGACCAGCTTGACGCTGGCGTATCTGGGCGGTCGCGCCCCGACGGCGCCGAAGAGCGTGATTGATCGTGTGAATCTGCAGGACAAGGCACCGGAGCTGCCGGCGACAAGCACACCGCCCGTGCCGCCTGCGGATCAGGCAGTCGAGCAGCCCGTGGAGCCGGCACCTCAACCGGCACCGAACGAGCCGCCGAAACAGTAGAATTACGCAGAACAGGTTTTCAAGCGAGTCGAAGAAACTCGCCAGTCGATTTCAGTGCGGCTGTGGTGGAACTGGTAGACACGCTACTTTGAGGTGGTAGTGGAGCAATCCGTGGAGGTTCGAGTCCTCTCAGCCGCACCATTCATTCTCACATCGGCGATCGATCGCGATTACCGCGTCATCGCCGTTGATCGTTCCTCGCCAGCTTCCGGCGGACAACAAAGAACTCTCTCTGCGACGGGCATTTGCGCTGCAGATCTCAGGTGCTTGCCAACTGCCTGATTCAGCGTATCCTGCGCCCGCCTTCAAGCGGCGGGCAGGTTGACCCAGGTGGGTTCAACTGCGCCCAAACGCTACTGTTTTTCGGCTTTTTTGAGGGTTCTTCGCCGGAGAAGGCTGCCTTCGTGCAATTCTTATAGAACCCTTTTTGGACCGGACTGATACAATGCGCGCCGCCGCCGGACCCGGCGCGTCAGCAGCTTACGCGATGTTGCAGAACTACGTTCCCATCCTGATCTTTCTGGGCGTGGCCGCCGTGCTCGGCTCCGTGCTCATCGGCCTGGGCTTCCTGCTCGGCCCGCGCAAACCCGACGCCGAAAAACTCTCTCCCTATGAGTGCGGCTTCGAGGCTTATTCCGATACGCGCATGAAATTCGACGTGCGCTATTACCTGGTGGCGATCCTGTTCATCGTGTTCGATCTGGAAATCGCCTTCCTGTTTCCGTGGGCGGTCGCGCTCGACGCGGTCGGCATGGTCGGGCTCGCTGCCATGGGTGTATTCCTGCTGATTCTGGTGGTGGGCTTCGTGTACGAGTGGAAGAAGGGGGCGTTGGAATGGGATTGACGGCTCCCACGGCGGAAACGCCGGACGCCGCGGTAGCTCAACGCGGCTTCATGACCACTACGGTCGATTCGCTCATGAACTGGGCGCGCACCGGCTCGATGTGGCCGATGACTTTCGGTCTCGCTTGTTGTGCCGTCGAGATGATGCATGCGGGCGCCGCTCGCTATGACCTCGACCGCTTCGGTGTGGTGTTCCGTCCGAGTCCGCGTCAGTCGGACGTGATGATCGTGGCCGGCACCCTGGTGAACAAAATGGCGCCGGCGCTGCGTAAGGTCTATGACCAGATGCCCGAGCCGCGCTGGGTGATCTCGATGGGTTCCTGCGCCAACGGCGGCGGTTACTACCACTACTCGTACGCGGTAGTGCGCGGCTGCGACCGGATCGTTCCGGTCGATGTGTACGTGCCGGGCTGCCCGCCGAGTGCCGAAGCATTGCTGTACGGCATCCTGCAGTTGCAGAACAAGATCCGCCGCACCAGCACGATCGCTCGCTGACGCGAGCATAGGTTTAGCGAGAACGGGATGAGTTCACGTACCGAGACATTGGCCTCGCGACTGACGGCGCGCTTTGCTCANGCTCAAGAGCTGCGTGCGTTGCCGGCGCTGCCTAACGAAGTTGCATTCGAAGTCGATGCAGCGAACCTGCTCGCCGTCTGCAAAACATTGCGCGACGACGCCGAGTTCGGCTTCGAGCAGCTGATCGATCTGGCTGGCGTGGACTATCTGGATTACGGCCGCGAGGAGTGGAATACGCTCGCGTCCACCGCCACCGGCTTCAGCCGTGGCGTCAATCGCATCAAGGAAACCGTCAGCGAGCCCAAGAAGGCGCGCTTCGCGGTGACTTATCAACTGCTGTCGATCTCCAACAACTGGCGCCTGCGCCTGCGCAGCTTCCCGAGCGAAGGCGAGCCGCCGGTGATCGACTCCGTGTTCGAGGTCTGGAACAGCGCCAACTGGTTCGAGCGCGAAGCGTTCGATCTGTACGGCATCATGTTCCGCAATCATCCGGACCTGCGCCGCATCCTCACCGACTACGGCTTCATCGGCCATCCGTTCCGCAAGGACTTCCCGCTGATCGGCAACGTCGAAGTGAAGTACGACCCCGCCAAGGGCCGAGTCGTCTACCAGCCGGTGAGCATCGAGCCGCGTACGCTCGTGCCGCGAGTCATTCGCGAGGACAACCGTTACGACCAGGTGCTGAAGGAAGTCCCCGTCGGCGCCGAGATTCAGAAGTAGCCATGGCCGATATCCACAATTTCACGCTGAACTTCGGCCCGCAGCATCCTGCCGCACACGGCGTCTTGCGCCTGGTGCTGGAGATGGATGGCGAGGTCATCCAGAAAGCCGATCCGCACATCGGTCTGTTGCACCGGGGCACCGAAAAGCTCGCCGAGTCCAAGCCGTTCAATCAGTCGATCGGCTACATGGATCGTCTCGACTACGTGTCGATGATGTGCAACGAGCACGCCTACGTGATGGCGATCGAGAAACTGCTCGGCATCAAGGTGCCGGAGCGCGCTCAATACATTCGCGTGATGTTCGATGAGATCACCCGCATCCTGAATCACTTGATGTGGCTCGGTGCGCACGGTCTCGACATCGGCGCGATGACCGTCTTCCTGTATGCGTTCCGTGAGCGCGAAGACCTGATGGACTGCTACGAAGCAGTGTCGGGCACGCGCATGCACGCGACTTACTATCGTCCGGGCGGCGTGTATCGCGATCTGCCGGACAGCATGCCGAAGTATCAGCCGTCGAAGTGGCGCTCGCAGGCCGACGTGGATCGTCTCAACGAGCGTCGTCGCGGCAGCATGCTCGACTTCATCGATGACTTCGTGGCGCGCTTCCCAGCGAACGTCGATGAATATGAAACATTGCTCACCGACAACCGCATCTGGAAACAGCGCACGGTGAATATCGGCGTGGTGTCGCCGGAGCGGGCGCTGCAGCTCGGCTTCACGGGCGCGATGCTCCGCGGTTCCGGTATCGAGTGGGACCTGCGCAAGAAGCAGCCGTACGAAGTGTACGACCGCATGGATTTCGACATTCCGGTCGGCGTGAACGGCGATTGCTACGACCGTTATCTGGTACGCATCGAGGAGATGCGTCAGTCGAATCGCATCGTCAAGCAGTGCGTCGACTGGCTGCGCGCCAATCCCGGCCCGGTGATGCTCGAGGATCACAAGGTCTCGGCGCCCAAGCGCGAGGAGATGAAGGGCGACATGGAATCGCTGATTCATCACTTCAAGTTGTTCACCGAAGGCTACTGCGTGCCGGCCGGTGAGACTTACGCCGCGGTGGAAGCGCCGAAGGGCGAGTTCGGTATTTATCTGGTGTCCGACGGCGCCAACAAACCGTATCGCGTGAAATGCCGCGCGCCGGGCTTCGCACATCTCGCTTCGCTGGAAGAGATGGTGCAGGGCCACTTGCTGGCGGACGTGGTGGCGGTGATCGGCACGCAGGACATCGTATTCGGGGAAGTGGACCGATGAGCGGCACGCAAGATCCAGGTTCCAACGACGGCGGCAAGAGCGCGCCGGAGCTGGACGAAATCGATACCGGCAACGTCGCTCACGACGCGCCTCATGGCTACAAAGGCGTGCTCTCCGAGCATGCTCGTCATGAGATCGATCACTGGCTGACCAAGTTTCCGCCGGATCGCAAGCGCTCGGCCGTCATCGCCGCGCTGCGCGCCGTGCAGCACGACATCGGCGGCTATCTCACCAAGGAATCGATGGACGCGGTCGCCGAGTACATCGGCCTGCCGCCGATCCAGGTCTACGAAGTCGCGACGTTCTATTCGATGTTCGAGACCAAGCCGGTCGGCCGTCACAGCATCTCCGTGTGCACCAACATCTCCTGCATGTTGTGCGGCGGCGAGGAAATGCTGTCGCACGTCGAGAAGCGGCTCGGCATCAAGGTGGGCGAGAGCACGCCTGACGGTCGCTTCTTCCTGAAGCGTGAAGAGGAATGTCTGGCTGCGTGTAACAACGCGCCGATGATGATGGTCGACCACGTGTACTACGAGAATCTCACGCCTGAAAAAGTCGACGAGATTCTGGATCGGCACAAGTAACGAACGGTCGCGATACACATAGCCATCGCCAACCATGACTGACGAATCAAACAATCTGCTGTTAGGCAAATACGCGAGCAACTTCGTCTGCTTCGCGACGCTCGGTATGGAGCGTCCGTCGTCGATCGAGAGCTACCGCAAAACCGGCGGCTACGAAGTGTGGGAGAAGATCCTGCGCGAGAAGACGCCGAAGGAAGAGATCATCGAGCAGGTGAAAGCCTCCGGCCTGCGTGGCCGCGGCGGCGCCGGCTTCCCGACGGGCATGAAGTGGAGCTTCATGCCGCGCAACGCGCCGGGCCAGAAATACGTCGTCTGCAATTCGGACGAGAGCGAGCCTGGCACCTGCCACGACCGCGACATCCTGCGTTACAACCCGCACGCGCTGATCGAAGGCATGGCCATCGGCGGATACGCCATGGGTGCCACCGTCGGTTACAACTACATCCGCGGCGAGTTCCTCGATGAGCCGGTGCCGCGCTTCGAAGAGGCGTTGAAAGAGGCTTATGCCGCGGGCCTGCTCGGCAAGAATCTGCTGGGCTCGGGCGCCGACTTCGATCTGTATGCGTTCGTCGGCGCAGGTGCCTATATCTGCGGCGAAGAAACCGCGTTGCTGGAATCGTTGGAAGGCAAGCAGGGCCGGCCGCGTTTCAAGCCGCCGTTCCCGGCCAACTTCGGTCTGTACGGCAAGCCCACCACGATCAACAACACGCAGAGCTACGCGTCGGTGCCGACGATCCTGCGCAAGGGCCCGAAGTGGTTCACCGATCTGGGCGTGCCGAACGCCGGCGGCACGATGATCTTTTCGATCTCGGGCCACGTGAACAAGCCGCAGAACATCGAGCTGCCGCTCGGCATTCCGTTCAAGGATCTGATCGAGATCTGCGGCGGCATTCGCGGCGGTCGCAAATTGAAAGCTGTGATCCCTGGCGGTGTGTCGGTTCCGGTCGTGCCCGGTGACGCGATGATGACGGCCACGATGGATTACGACGGCGTGCGCAAAGTGGGTTCGAGCCTCGGTACCGGCTCGATGATCGTGATGGACGAGACCACCTGCATGGTGAAGGCGCTCGAGCGCATCTCACGTTTTTATTACGCCGAGTCGTGCGGTCAGTGCACGCCGTGCCGTGAAGGTACGGGCTGGATGAACCGCATGCTGAAGCGAATGCTGGCCGGGCAGGGCAAGAAGTCGGACCTCGACATGCTGGTGGACGTCGCCAACAAGATCGAAGGTCACACCATTTGCGCCTTCGGCGATGCTGCCGCCTGGCCGGTGCAGAGCTTCATGAAGCACTTCCGCCATGAGTTCGAATACATGATCGAGCACGGCCACAGCATCGTGGAACGCGATCGTCGTCAGGCCGCTGCTTAAGAGACCGAGCTATGAGTGACGAGGTCAATATTGAAGTCAATGGCGTGCCGATGAAGGCGCGCAAGGGTCAGATGGTGATCCAGGTGACGGACGCGAACGACGTGTACGTCCCGCGTTTCTGTTACCACGAGAAACTGCCGATCGCCGCCAACTGCCGCATGTGCCTGGTGGAAGTGGAGAAGGCGCCGAAGCCGATGCCGGCGTGCGCGACTCCGGTGGCCGAAGGCATGAAGGTTTTCACCAAGTCGCCGAAAGCCATCGCCGCGCAGCGCGCCGTGATGGAGTTCCTGCTGATCAATCATCCGCTCGACTGCCCGATCTGCGATCAGGGCGGCGAATGTGAGCTGCAGGATCTGGCGATGGGGTTCGGTCGCGACATCTCTCGCTACAGCGAGCGCAAGCGCGTCGTCAAAGACAAGAACCTCGGTCCGCTTGTGTCCACCGACATGACCCGCTGCATTCACTGCACCCGCTGCGTGCGCTTCACGCAGGACGTGCAGGGCTTCCAGGAGCTGGGCACTGTCGGCCGCGGCGAAATGACCGAGATCGGCACGTTCATCGAGAAGAGCGTCGATCACGAGCTGTCGGCCAATATCATCGATTTGTGCCCGGTCGGCGCGTTGAACAACAAGCCGTACCGTTATCGCGCGCGTGCCTGGGAAATGACTCAGCATCCGCTGATCTCTCCGCACGACGCCGTGGGCACCAACATCTACGCGCACGTGCTGCGCGGTCGCGTGATGCGCATCGTGCCGCGAGCCAACGAGGACGTGAACGAGACCTGGATCGCCGACCGTGATCGTTTCAGCTACCAGGGCATCTACAGCGAAGATCGCCTCATGAAGCCGTCCATCCGTGAGAACGGCGTGCTTCAGGAAACCGATTGGGAAACGGCGCTGCAGAAGGTCGCCGAGAAGCTGGGCCGCATCGCCAAGCAACAGGGCGGCGGACAGATCGGCGCGATCGCTTCGCCGAATTCGACGTTGGAAGAGCTGTTCCTGCTGTCGCGCATCGCGCGTGGTTTGGGCAGCGCGAACCTCGATCATCGTCTGCGTCGCAGTGACTTCCGCGACGACGCGAGCGAGCCGTTGTTCCCGTCGCTCGGTGTTTCCATCAAGGACCTCGAAACGCAGAACAGCGTGCTGGTGATCGGCTCGAATCTGCGTAAGGAAGTGCCGCTGCTCGCGCATCGCATCCGTAAGGCTGCGTTGAAGGGTGGCAAGGTGTCCTTCATCAACGCGCAGCACTACGACTACCTGTTCCCGGTTGCGGGTTATCTCGCTTCGAACGGCATCGGCTCGCTCGATCATCTGGTCGCTGTGGCCGCTGCGGCGATCCAGGCGAGCGGCAAGACTGCGCCGGCGTCGATTGCGTCGCTGGTGGGTCAGGCTCAGCCGAACGACACTCACAAAGCCATTGCTCAGCAGCTGAGCGAAGGCGAGCGCCGTTTGATTCTGTTGGGTGCGATTGCTCAGCGCGATCCGGCCTTTGCCGATCTGCGTCTGGTTGCGAGCGCGCTGGCCGAACTGACGGGCGCGACGCTCGGTTACCTGCCGGAAGGCGGCAACGCCGTCGGCGCGCACATCGTTGGTTTCTTGCCGGGTCGCACAGTTGCCGGTCAGACCGTTTCAGCGCCCGGGCTCAACATCGCCGACATGCTGGCTGCCAAGCTCAAGGCGTACATCGTGTTTGGCGCCATTGAGCCGCAGCTCGACATCGCCGCTGAAGTGGCGAGTGCTGCGTTTGAAGGTGCGGAGTTCGTCGTCGCGCTGTCGCCGTATTCGACGGCGGCTCAGTATGCCGACGTCGTGTTGCCGATCGGCACGTTCGCCGAAACGGCCGGCACGTATGTGAATCTCGAAGGCCGCTGGCAGAGCGTGCCGGGTGCAGCGTCGCCGGTGGGTGAGTCGCGTCCGGGCTGGAAGGTGTTGCGCGTGCTGGCAAACCTGCTGGATCTGCCGGGCTTCGAATACACCGCGGCCGATCAGATCACCGCCGACATTCGTAAGGTGGTCGACGAAGCGGGTGCGTTCACTGCGAAGGCTGCTACGCGCACGCTGCAGGCGAAGTCGGCCGGTGCACCGGCCGTGCGTGATGTTCCCATCTACCAAGTGGATGCCATGGTGCGTCGTTCGTCGGCGTTGCAGAACACGCGTGAAGGTCGCGAAACCGTGCGAGGACAGAACGCGTGAACGGTGTTCCTGAGTTTGTAAACACGCTACTGCCGTTCCTGCCGGAATGGATCCGCGCCGTGGTTTTCTACGGCGTGGTCGCGTTGATTCTGTTCGTCAGCGTGATTCTGACGATGGCGTTCCTGACGCTGGCCGAGCGTCGAGTCATCGGTTCGATCCAGGCACGTATCGGTCCGAACCGAGTCGGTCCCGGCGGCTTGCTGCAGCCGTTCGCCGACGTGCTCAAGCTGATGCTGAAGGAAATCGTCATCCCGTCGGCTTCCAACAAGTTCCTGTTCATCATCGCGCCGTTGCTGGCTGTGATTCCTGCGCTCGCTGCGTGGGCCGTCGTGCCTTTGTGGCCGGGCTTCGCGGTCGCCGACATCAATGCGGGTCTGTTGTACCTGCTCGCGCTCAGCTCGGCGGGTGTGTACGGTGTGATCCTCGCCGGTTGGGCAACCAACTCGAAGTACGCGTTCCTTGGCGCCATGCGCGCCGCGGCACAGATGGTCGCTTACGAAATCGCCATGGGCTTCGCGCTGGTCGGTGTCGTGATGGCGGCCGGCTCGCTGAATCTCGGTGAGATCATCGACAAGCAGTCGGGCGGCTATTTCAGCTACTTCTTCTGGTGGATGATTCCGCTGTTCGTGGTCTATTTCATTTCGGGCGTCGCCGAGACCAACCGCGCGCCGTTCGACGTGGTGGAAGGCGAATCGGAAATCGTCGCCGGCTTCCACGTCGAGTACTCGGGCATGGCGTTCGCCGTGTTCTTCGTCGCCGAGTACGTGAACATGATCCTGATCTCGGCACTGACCGCGATCTTCTTCTTCGGCGGCTGGCTGTCGCCGTTCGAGGGTTATCCGCTGCCGGGCTTCCTGACCGCGCCGGGCTTCCACTGGCTGTTCCTGAAGCTGTCGTTCTTCCTGTTCTGTTACCTGTGGTTCCGTGCGACGTTCCCGCGCTATCGCTACGACCAGATCATGCGTCTGGGCTGGAAGGTGTTCATTCCGGTCACGCTGGTGTGGCTGGTCGTGCTGGGCTTGTTCTTCGTGTACGACATCGGGCCCTGGTCGAAGTAAGGCGGTAAGCAAGAGTTAGCCATGAAAACGCCTGCCAGTTTTTTCAAGACGTTCTTTTTGACCGAGCTGCTGGTCGGTCTGTACGTGACGATGCGCCAGTTCGTGGCGCGTCCGAACATCACGGTCCAGTACCCGGAAGAGAAGACTCCGCAATCGCCTCGCTATCGCGGCCTGCATGCGCAGCGCCGTTATGCGAACGGCCAGGAACGCTGCATCGCCTGCAAGCTGTGCGAAGCGGTGTGCCCGGCGCTGGCGATCACCATCGAGTCCGATGTCGCGGCCGACGGCACCCGCCGCACCACGCGCTATGACATCGATCTGTTCAAGTGCATCTTCTGCGGCTTCTGCGAAGAGGCCTGCCCGGTGGACGCGATCGTCGAGACCCGCATTCACGAGTATCACTTCGAGAATGCCGGCGAGAACATCATGACCAAGGACAAGCTGCTGGCCATCGGCGATCGCTACGAAGCCATGATCGCGGCCGACAAAGCTGCCGACGCGAAGTACCGCTAGTTATGTCCATCACTGAAATTCTTTTCTACGCGTTCTCCGGCGTGCTGCTCGTTTCAGCCGTCGGCGTCATTACTGCGCGCAACCCGGTGCACGCGGCGTTGTTCCTCGTGTTCTCGTTCTTCAACAGCGCCGTGCTGTGGATGCTGCTGGAGGCGGAGTTCCTCGCCATCGTGCTGGTGCTGGTCTACGTCGGCGCCGTGATGGTGTTGTTCCTGTTCGTCGTGATGATGCTCGACGTCAACGTCGCGGAGGTGAGGGCGGGCTTCACTCGCTATGCACCGCTAGGCATTCTCATCGCGCTGATCGTGGTCGCCGAAATCGGTAGCGTCGTGTGGGTGAAGAGCCTCGGCACCGAAGTGACGCCAGTCACTCAGGTCGCGGTGGCGGAGGGCTACAGCAACACCGCCGCGCTCGGTGAGCTGCTCTACACGAAGTTTCTGTATCCGTTCGAGCTCGCGGCGGTGATCCTGTTGCTCGCCATCGTGGCGGCAATCGTGTTGACCATGCGCCGTCGCGCCGGCCTCAAGCAGCAGGACATTGCCGCTCAGGTGTCGGTGCGCGCGCAGGATCGTATCCGCGTGGTGAAGATGCCTCCCGTGATCGAAGGAGGGGAGAAGCAGTCATGATTTCCCTGAACTTCGTCCTGATGCTGGCGGGCATTCTGTTCGCGCTCAGCGTCGCCGGCATCTTCCTGAACCGGAAGAACGTCATTCTGCTGCTGATGTGCATCGAGCTGATGCTGCTCGCGGTGAACTTCAATTTCATCGCGTTCGCGCGCCAGCTGGGTGATCTCAGCGGGCAGGTGTTCGTGTTCTTCATCCTTACGGTCGCGGCCGCCGAGTCCGCCATCGGTCTCGCCATCCTGGTGGTGCTGTTCCGCGAGCGTAAGAGCATCAACGTCGAGCAGCTCGACACGATGAAGGGCTAGTCCCCGGATTAACAAGAAATGATCTCGCAATCCGTACTCCTGACCATCGTTCTCGCGCCGTTGCTGGCGGCCATCCTCGCTGGCATCGCCGGCAAGGTCATCGGCCGCGCCGGCGCTCATACCGTCACCATTGCCGGTGTCGCCATCGCGTTCGGCCTGTCGGCCTACGTGCTGAAGCTGCTGCTGGTCGATAACGCACCCATCGTCAACCAGACCGTCTACACCTGGCTGGTGAGCGACGGCATCCGCATGGAAGTCGGCTTCCTGGTCGACAAGCTCAGCGCCATGATGATGACCGTGGTGACCTTCGTGTCGCTGTGCGTGCACGTCTACACCATCGGTTACATGAAGGACGATCCGGGCTATCAGCGTTTCTTCGCTTATATCTCGTTGTTCACGTTCTCCATGCTCATGCTGGTGATGTCGAACAACTTCATGCAGCTGTTCTTCGGCTGGGAAGCGGTGGGCGTGGTGTCGTACCTGCTGATCGGCTTCTGGTACACGCGGCCGTCGGCGATCTTCGCCAACATGAAGGCCTTCCTGGTGAACCGCGTCGGCGACTTCGGCTTCGTGCTCGGCATCGCGGGCGTCGCTTATTACACCGGCTCGCTCGACTACGCGACGGTGTTCGACGCGCGCGACTCCATCGTCGCGAACACGATGACGATCTTCCCGGGCGTGGAGTGGCAGGCGATCACGGTCGTTTGCATCTGCTTGTTCATCGGCGCGATGGGTAAGTCGGCGCAGGTGCCGCTGCACGTGTGGCTGCCGGACTCGATGGAAGGCCCGACGCCGATCTCGGCACTGATCCACGCGGCAACGATGGTGACCGCGGGCATCTTCATGGTGGCGCGTATGTCGCCGCTGTTCGAGCTGTCCGAGACGGCGCTGTCGACGGTGCTGGTCATCGGTGCGACCACGGCGTTCTTCATGGGCCTGCTGGGCCTGGTGAACAACGACATCAAGCGCGTCGTCGCGTACTCGACGCTCTCACAGTTGGGCTACATGACGGTGGCGCTGGGTGTGTCCGCTTACGCCGGCGCGCTGTTCCACCTGATGACTCACGCATTCTTCAAGGCGCTGCTGTTCTTGGCTGCGGGCTCCGTAATCATCGGCATGCATCACGAGCAGGACATGCGGAAGATGGGCGGCCTGAAGAAGTACATGCCTATCACGTACTGGACGTCAGCGATCGGCACGCTCGCGCTGATCGGCTTCCCGGGCACGTCGGGCTTCTTCTCGAAGGACGCGCTGATCGAAGCGGTGCATGCATCGAACATTCCGGGCGCGACCTACGCGTACTGGTGCGTGTTCCTCGGCGTGTTCGTCACCGCGTTCTACAGCTTCCGTCTGTTGTTCATGACCTTCCACGGTCCGGAGCGTTTCCGCGAGGTGTCGCATGAATCTCACGGCGAGAGCAACAGCACGCATCTGACGAGCGACGCGGACGCAGGTCACGAGCCTGATACTCATGACGATCATGGCCACGCAGCCGCGGGTGCTCATGGCACGGCCCACGACGATCACGGTCATCACGGCCCGGTCGAGCCGCACGAGAGCCCATGGGTCGTGACGTTGCCGCTGATCCTGCTGGCGATTCCGTCGCTGTTCATCGGCGCGGTCACGATCGGCCCGATGCTGTTCGGCGACTACTTCAACGGCGTGCTGTTCGTGAGCGAAGAGCACAACGTGCTCGGCCACATCGGTGAGGAGTGGCATGGCCCGTTCCAGTTCATCGTCCACGCGATGATGCAGCCGCCGGTGTACCTGGCGTTCGCGGGCTGGGCGCTGGCCTGGTTCCTGTACATCAAGCGTCCGGACCTGCCGGCGGTCATCGCCGACAAGTTCTCGGCGCTGTATCAGCTGTTCGCCAAGAAGTTCTACTTCGACGAGATCAATCAGGCGGTCTTTGCGAAGGGCAGCGTCGGTCTGGGTACCGCGCTGTGGCGGGTGGGTGACGTGGCGATCATCGATGGCGCGGCGGTCAATGGCTCGGCGCGCTTGGTTGGCTGGCTGTCCGGCGTCATGCGCCGTCTGCAGTCCGGCTATCTGTATCACTACGCGTTCGCGATGATCATCGGCCTGTCGGTGCTCCTCGCGTGGTATGTGCTGCGGTAATTCAAAGTAGAACCAGATATGTCGACGATTACCTGGCCCATTCTCAGTGTTTTGATGTGGCTGCCCATCGCCGGTGGTGTGGCCATGATCCTGCTCGGCGACAAGGGCATTGCGCTCGGTCGCTGGATCGCGCTCGTCACGACTGCCGTCACGTTCGGCATCTCGACGCTGCTGTGGACGAACTTCGATACCACGACCGCGGCGATGCAGTTCGTCGAGGAGCGCACCTGGATCCCGGTGTTCAACTCGTTCTACGCGCTCGGCGTGGACGGCTTCGCCATGCCGCTGATCGTGCTGACGGCGTTCATCACGCCGCTGGTGGTGATCGCCGGCTGGAGCGTGATCGACAAGCGCCCGGCGCAGTACTACGCGGCGTTCCTGATCCTCGAAGGCTTGATGATCGGTGTGTTCGCGGCACTCGATGCGTTGCTGTTCTACGTGCTGTGGGAAGCGATGCTGATCCCGATGTTCATCATCATCGGTATCTGGGGCGGACCGCGCCGTGTGTACGCGACGATCAAGTTCTTCCTGTACACGTTCCTCGGCTCGGTGTTCATGCTGGTCTCGCTGATCTACATGTATCTGCAGACCTGCGATGCCGGTCAGTGCAGCTACGCGATCGCCGAATTCCAGCGCCTGCCGCTGGGCCTGAACGAGCAGCTGTTCATTTTCTGTGCGTTCCTGGCCGCGTTTGCGGTGAAGGTGCCGATGTGGCCGGTGCACACCTGGTTGCCGGATGCGCACGTCGAAGCGCCCACCGGCGGCTCGGTGATTCTGGCGGCGATCATGCTGAAGATGGGCGGCTACGGCTTCCTGCGCTTCTCGCTGCCGATCACGCCGGATGCGAGCGACACGCTCGACTGGCTGGTGATCTCGCTATCGCTGATCGGCGTGGTGTACATCGGCTTCGTCGCCCTGGTGCAGCAGGACATGAAGAAGCTGATCGCGTACTCGTCGATCGCGCACATGGGCTTCGTTACGCTCGGCTCGTTCCTGACGTTCGAGTTGATGCGCGTGAACAGCGGTGACACGACCGGTGCTGCGATGGGCATCGACGGCGCGATGGTGCAGATGATTTCGCACGGCCTGATCTCGGGCGCGATGTTCTTCTGCGTCGGCGTGCTGTACGACCGTGTGCACAGTCGAGAGATCAGCGCGTACGGCGGCGTGGTGAACACCATGCCGATCTTCGCCGCGTTCATGGTGTTGTTCGGCATGGCGAACTCGGGCCTGCCTGCGACGTCCGGTTTCGTCGGCGAGTTTTTGGTCATTCTCGCCAGCTTCCGTGCCGATTTCTGGTACGCGTTCCTGGCCGGCCTGACGCTGATCCTCGGTGCCGCTTACACCTTGTGGCTGGTGAAGCGCGTGGTGTTCGGCCCGGTGGCCAACCATCACGTTGCCGAGCTGACGGACGTGAATGGCCGCGAGTTCCTGGTCCTCGGCGTGCTGGCGCTGGCGGTGCTCGGGCTTGGCCTGTGGCCCGCACCCTTGCTGGACGTGATGCGCCCCACGGTGGAAAACCTGGTGCAGCAGATCACCGTCTCCAAGCTCTGAACCTATCGAGCCTAAGTAGATGGAAGCAGTAGTAACAAACTTTGGTATGCAGGCTGCGGCGGCAGAGATTTTCCTGCTGGCGGCGATCTGCGTGATCTTGCTGGTCGACGTGTTCCTGGACGACACCAAGCGCTGGGTCACTTATGCACTCACCATGCTCACGCTGGCGGGCTGCGCGTTCGTCACGGTGAACTATGCGGTCGACGGTCGCGTGGTTGCCTTCGACGGCATGTTCATCGCCGATCCGATGGGCGACGTGCTCAAGCTGTTCTCTTACGGAACGGTCGCTGTGTCGCTGCTGTATTCACGCGAATACCTGGAGCGGAACGGCCTGTTCCGCGGCGAGTTCTTCATCCTGACGCTGGTCGCACTGCTCGGCGTGATGGTGATGACCTCGGCCGGCAGCTTGCTGACCGTGTATCTCGGCGTCGAGTTGTTGTCGCTGTCGCTGTACGCGATGGTGGCGTTCGATCGTGAGTCGGGCGTCGCAGCCGAGTCGGCGATGAAGTATTTCGTGCTCGGCGCGATTGCTTCCGGTGCGCTGCTATACGGCTTCTCGATCCTCTACGGCGTCGCGGGCACGTTGCAGCTCGATGAGCTGGCGGTGTCGGTGCGCGAAGTAGGGGCGGGCAACCTGGGCCTGATCTTCGGCCTGACGTTCGTCATCGTCGGTATCGCGTTCAAGTTCGGCGCCGTGCCGTTCCACATGTGGGTGCCCGACGTTTATCACGGTGCTCCGACGCCGGTGACGTTGTTCATCGGCTCCGCACCGAAGATCGCGTCCTTTGTGCTCGCGATCCGCGTGCTGGCTGAAGGTCTCGATGCGATGGTCGCGAGCTGGCAGGGCATGCTGATCGCGATCGCCGTGGCGTCGATGCTCATCGGCAACGTGGTTGCGATCGCGCAGACCAATCTGAAGCGCATGCTGGCGTACTCGACCATCTCGCACGTCGGCTTCATCCTGCTGGGCATTCTCGCCGGCACGACCGACGGCTACCGCGCGTCGATGTTCTACACACTGACCTACGTAATCATGTCGGTCGGCTCGTTCGGCATGATCCTGCTGCTGTCGCGCAAGGGCTTCGAAGCCGACCAGCTCGAGGACTTCAAGGGTCTGGCTCGCAAGAGCCCCTGGTTCGCCGCGGTCATGATGATGCTGATGTTCAGCACCGCCGGCGTGCCGCCGTTCGTCGGCTTCTGGGCCAAGATCGCCGTGCTCGGTGCAGTGGTGAACGTGGGCCTGAGCTGGTTGGCCGCGGTGTCCGTGCTGCTGTCCGTGGTGGCTGCGTTTTACTACCTGCGCGTCATCAAGCTCATGTACTTCGATGAGCCGTCCGATACCTACACCATCGAAGCTGGCGGCACGCTGCGCGCCGTGCTGAGCGCCAACGGCGTGGCCGTGCTGGCCCTCGGACTTTTCCCGTCGGTGTTGCTGGACCTGTGCGCGCGGGTCCTGCCGTAACGCGGGCATCTTGAAAAATACCGCCGTCGACTGCATTTACAGCGTCGACGGCGGATATTCCGCGCTGATTTTTCTGTAGTTCTTAGACCGATTATTTAGCTTGTAATGTTCGACACAGGGCGCTTACAATGCGCGCCCTCCTGTTGCGGGGTGGAGCAGTCTGGCAGCTCGTCGGGCTCATAACCCGAAGGTCGTAGGTTCAAATCCTACCCCCGCTACCAACTCGGTTTTCCGGGTTGCCTCATGTACCCAGGCTCCGATTCACCTCTGGGTACGGCGGCTCTGACGAACTCCTCCGTCAGTCGCGTCTTCATGTTTACCGTGCACGTACTGACCAACGTCAGGCGTTTCGGCGCTCGCGCGGTTTATTCTTTCTGCGGTTGTGTCGATCTCACATTGCAGATGTCAGAGAAGAGCATTGGGCCCGGCGAAATTACGCCGCTCTGATTTCCTCGAGCAGCTCAGGGTGACGATCCAGCACCTTCAATAGCTTGATCAATGCCAGCGGCGGTTTGGTCTTGCCATTCTCGTAACGCGAAAACGCATTGATTCCGCCGCCGAAGATTTCGGCAGCTTCGCGCTGGTCCAGCGATAGTTTCTTACGCACTCTGGTAATGAAATCAGGATCGACGATGCTTGCGTTGACCTGACGATTGAACGCCAACATCACCGTACTTACACGCGCCCATTCAGAGGTGCTGAGCACGCTCTCGCCGCAGGCAGGGCAGTAGTCGCCGACCACGTCCGAGATGGTGGTCGTCTCGCCCTTGTAGATGTACGGCTGGTCGCGGGTGTCAGGCACCAGCTCGGCCGTTCCGCACTTGGGGCACTTCATGTGATCACAGCTCCTTGAAGGACACGATCAGCACGTCATCGAGGACCGTCAGTTTCAGATAGACCTCGCCAACGATCGTCATGGGACGGTACACGTCCTGCCAGATGCGGTGGTCGGAGTGCGTCGTCATGCTCTTGTAGAAATCTTGGGGAGTCAGTGCTTCGACAATGCTGACCATGCCCTCGAAATCCAAACCCAGCGCCGCACCCCCGGCCAGCGCCGTGAAGGTGGCTCTGACATGGCCAGCTTCGACCAGGGTCTTCACCGCAGACAGCCTGTAATGAGGTGTTCGCTTTTCCATGCGAATACTAACCTAATGGGTTAATTTTTGGCAACTTGGTTAGTCGCCTGGGTTATATTCCCGGCGCGTTGATCTCTCGCCAGTGGCTGCAGCGGGGAATCGAAGGCGAGTCTATGAGTCGCCAGCTAGGTAGTTGCTTCAGTTAAGGCGGCTTTTCTTACTTTGGTCGTCTGCTCGACGATCCACGACTCGATGGGCGTCAACTGCTGCTGAAACAGCGTAAGTAACTGCTTGTGTGCATCGGCGTTGGCGGCCGGCATTGCGATCTCTAGTCCGACTTCTTCCCGGGCACCAGCTTCATTGCGGACCAGGTGCCATCGACCATGCACATGTCGACCTCGATGAGGCCGAGCGGCAGCGCTGCGTCGAGAATCACATCCGCAGTGACATCGGTGTATTCCTGCGACGATCGCTTCGGCCAGCTGATCCAGATACAGGCATCGTCACGCAGCTTACCGGCGTGCTTTTTCAGAAGAGTATCGAGCTGTCTACGGCGCGTGACGAAGATGTGGATGAATCGTGTCGACTTGGTGAGGCGCGCGACGAGTCTGGCGCCTTTCGGTACGGATTCGAGCAGTTCCTGGTAGTGCCCCGGCGCGTTGATAGTGAACAGGCGCATGTTGGGCAGAATCCCAAGCTTTTGCGCCAGGGGCGTTCCGGCAGGTCGGCTGCGGGCGGGCTCGTTCTGCTCGGGATGGTAGGAGCCAGAGATTTCCCGCACGGCAACAGCCAGATCGATATTGAGCACTCGCGCGATGCGCACCAGCTCCGGGCCTTTGATCGCGCGCTCGCCGTTCTCGTATTTCCATACGAAATTGTCATACATGCCGAGCATGCGTGACAGCTCGACCTGAGCCAGCCCCATTTTCTCCCGCGCTTCGATCAGGATGGCGCGCATCCGACCGGCGTCAGGGGTGTAGTTCTTCAAAGCCGCAGCGCTCTGCTGGCAACCATGACCAGGGCGCACTATCGAACTGCAATTCCGCAAATCCCAAAATGGGATACCGGAGCACTCTGCAACGGCGTGTGCGACGGCGACCTGCTCAGAACCTCCCACAGGCAGTACCATCATGCACTTGGCCGAGAACTTATAGAGATCGCCGATGTCTGTGCCCTCGGGCTCCACATCCCACTGCAACCGAGCGATGAGTCGCATATCACCCTCGATCCCACGCTCCCTCGCAGCGATTGGCGCGGTATTGGTGTTGGCGTACTCCGCGTCGTGCGCACAGCTCGAGCCTCGTCCACAACTCCCCGAAGAGGCCGCTCTGGCGGTTGCCGATGACACGCCGTTGGATCGGGCGGCCGGGGCGGTCGAGGCGAGCCGTCCGGGCGAGTCGGCGTTTCGGCTGGTCGTCGAGGGGACCGAAGCGTTTGTGGTTCGTGTGCAAACCGCGCGCATGGCGAAGCGCAGTATCGATGTGCAGAGCTACATCTGGCATGCCGATCTCACGGGCATGTATTTCGCCAATGAATTGCTGCTCGCCGCGGACCGTGGCGTGAAAGTGAGAGTACTGCTCGATGACGTCGATGCGCGCAGGAACAACGACGCGATAGCAGCGCTCTCTGCTCATCCCAACATCGAGATTCGAACGTTCAATCCGTTCGCATCAAGACGTGGAACACTGAGCCTGGTTGCCGAGGGCCTGCGCAGCTTCTCGCGCGTCAACCGCCGCATGCACAACAAGAGCTGGATCGCCGACAACCGCATCGCCATCGTAGGCGGCCGAAACGTCGGTGACGAATACTTCAGCGCCAGCGAAGAGGTGAACTTCCTCGATCTGGATTTTGCGATGGTCGGTCCGGTCGTGCGCGAGGCGTCGAAGTCATTCGATGAGTATTGGAACTCGGCATCGGCGTACCCGATGGAGACGCTCGATCCGGACAAAGTCAGCACTGAGGCGCTGAACAAATTGCGGCCTCGACTGGCTGCGCAGGCGGCACAGGCGGAAAACAGCTCGTATGTTCAGGCGCTGCGCAGCAACGACGCGATCAAACGCATGCTCGAAGGCGATTGGCCGATGCACTGGTCGCGCAAGTACCAGTTCGTGGCGGATGACCCGGGCAAAGTGCAGGAACGGGACCCCAAGCGTTCGCAGGTCTCTGCAGCGCTTGTGCCGATGGCGGAAGCGGCGCAGTTGCGGCTCTCGATCATCTCTCCATACTTCGTGCCGGGAGAGCAGGGCACAGCCGTGCTGACGAGCGCCGCTCACCATGAACGGAGCGTGCGCGTGCTGACCAATTCGCTCGTCGCGAACGACGTGGCAGCGGTGCACGGCGGTTACTCACGCTATCGCAAACCATTGCTCGAGGCGGGAGTGCAGATCTGGGAGCTGAAGCCGCTGACGGGCGGCGCCGCAGGCTCCAGGCTCCAGCTTTTTTGGATCGTCCGGCGCGAGCTTGCACACGAAAGCACTGGCGGTGGACGGCCGCTCGCTCTTTGTCGGCAGCTACAACCTCGACCCACGCTCGGCGTGGTTGAACTGCGAGCAAGGCGTGCTCGTCGAGAACGACGAGCTGGCCCTGCAGCTGGAGCAGATCTTCCAGAAACAGACCGACGGCGAGCACGCGTGGCAGGTCACGCTGGCGGACGGCAAGCTGTCGTGGAGCGATGGCGAGGAACATCTCACCAAAGAGCCGGAAGCATCCGTTGGGCGTCGCTTTCAAGCGTGGTTCGCGCGCACGTTCCGGCTCGACGCGCAGTTGTGAGAGTGCTTATCTCCGGGAGCCAAACCCCACCACCAAACCCGCCCAAGGTCCCTTGTATCTGAAGTCGAACGAGCCATTCCAGTGCTCTTTGCGGGCGTCGACGTTCATGCTGTAGTAGTCGTAGCCAACGAAGATCGAGAAGTGCTGCGTCGGGCCCCAATAGAAATTGGCGGAGCCATTGTTGAGCGAGCCGCTGAGGTCGTCGAACTCCAGACGGAATATCTGCACATTGGCGTCGAACAGAAAGCTGTTACCGAGGCGGCGCTGGTAGCCGAGGCCAATGACGGGCAAGGGAACATCCGAATCCGCTTCTGCGCGGATCGAGCCGGTTGCCGCATCCAGGTCGGCCTTGACCTTCGTGTAGTGCACGCCGAACTGACCTGTGAGCCGCTGCCGGTCATCGGCGATGAATGCGAAGTAGTAGCTCAGGCGCGCCACGTCTGTTCGGAACAGGCTATGGATCGAGGTCTGAAGCGGATAGCTTTGACCACGAAAATTGATGGTGTGATCGATGGTCTTCGTGGCGGTGCGGCCCAGCTCGAAATACAGCAGATCGAGGCTGTGGCGGCGGCCGAAATTCCAGGTCATGCCGCCGGTGTACAAAGTGTCGCTATCCGCTAGCCCGAGGTCGCTCTCCAGATCGATCGTCGTGCCGATGAGTCCAAAGCTGCCGGTGCCGTTGGCTTTCACGGTCGTGTCGACCTCAGGCCAGAACGCCCCGGCGCTGATCGAGAAGCGATGATCGAAAGGATCGTCGGGCTGTGCGTATGCGGTGCTCGCGAGTACCAGGCAACCAAAGAGCACGCAGCTGCGCATTGCGGTTCCGCAATCAGCTGGGCTTGCCGCGTGACGCGTCCAATGCGTTCCTTAGCGTATCCGCCCAGCTGGTGATGATGCGCTTGGCTTCGGCGCTGTTGGTGACCGAGTTGGTCCACTGCCAGCTCATGTTGTCAGCGTTGCGTCGATCGAAGGCTCGGCTCAACAGCGTGCCGGTCACCGAGTCGCGCAGCTCGACCACCAGGGTCATCTCGCCGGCATCGGCGGTATAAGTGCGCACGCGGCCGGCCGTCTGCATCGACACGTCGGGTGCATTGATATAGAGATTGACGATCGCAGGGCGGACCTCGAGCACATCCGCAGCCGATTCGGTCACCAGCTGATAGCCGCCCTTGGTCTGCAGCTCGTTCACCATCACTTCGGCGAACATGTCGGCGAGTCCCTGGCGAATCCGCTCGCGGTCCGGCTCGTTCATCTGATACAGCGCCGAATCCTGCTCTGGCTTCCAGTTCTTGCTGAACTCGATGTAGACCGGCCGCACCAGCAGCTTGTTGTAAGGGGACAGGTTCGCCCCGGGCCGTCGATAGACGGCATCCACGCCTTTGACCTCGACGCGCTCCAGTCCTTCCTGAGTCGACAGCTCGTCGATGGGAGATTGCTTGGTCGTCTGGCACGCGCCCAGCCCGCACAGGACGGCTGCTGCGAGCAGTACGTTCAACGTTGGCTGTAGGCGCTTCATCGACTTCCGTTATAAGCGTGGGCTCGGGCCGATCCATCCGTGCAAGGGGATGGGAAAAGTGCCGTTTTCGGTGCCCGGAGGGGGGAGGATTTAGACTATCGCCCAGTCTTAAACGCACCGGAATTGTGCCCCGAGTGCGCACGAGTTATGTCCAACCTTGACCAACAGAATCGGCTGGTGGAGTGGTTTCGCCGCTGGCGAACGCCATTGCGCCGATTCCTGGCCAGCCGCAGCGCTGTGCGTCCCGCCGATTTCGACGATGTGGCACAGGAAGTGTTCCTGCGGCTGCTGCGCTATGACGCCGCCCAGATCGTCGAACATCCACAGGCGTACCTGTTCAAGATGGCGTCGAACGTGGCCGCGGAGTGGAGCATCCGGTCCAGCAATCGGTTGCAGCACGAGCCGCACTGGTTGGCTACGCTGCCTGCCGAGGACAGTCCGGAGCAGGCGTTGGATTCCGAGGCCGCGCAACGGGAGATCCTGCGCGCCCTCAATACGCTGTCACCTCGCGAGCGAGCTATTTTGAAACTTTATTTCGAGGAGGGCCTGAGCCAGGCGCAGATCGCTGCCCGGCTCAATGTTTCCTTTCGGATCGTGCGGCGTGACTTCGAAAAGAGCTACGGCAAATTGCGACGCGAGCTCAATGACGAATTGACCAGAGCGCTCCAGTATGGACACGAATGACCGGCGCGCCCGCGCCACACACGAGGCAACCCAGTGGTGGAATCGGCTGAGCATTCAGAAGCCGACGGAAGTGTCTCAGTCCGACCGCGAGCTGTTCACCGAATGGCTGCGGGAGTCGCCGCTGCACGTCGCGGAGTTTCTCCGCGTCGCGCAGGTCCACGATTCGCTCGAACGCTTCAAGCTGTGGGGTGAAGTGGAGGTCGATGGCGCCGAGCAGCCCGACAACGTCGTGCCTCTGCGCGACATGGAATTCCCCGAGCCGACGAACGTCAGTGTCAAAGCTCGCTCGCGAGTCGGCACCTGGGCGATTGCCGCAAGCAGCTGCCTGATTGCAATTCTGGTCGCGTGGTTCGCGCTTGGACTGCGCGGCGATGTGATCGAGTCGAAGCAAGCCGAGCGGCGACAGGTGATGCTGGAGGACGGCACGGTCGTGCAACTCGAGCCGGAGACGCGCTTGCGCGTGAAGTTCGAGGACCAGTTGCGCCGGGTTGAGCTCGAACACGGACGCGCCCTGTTTCGCGTTGCCAAGAATCCGCAGCGTCCATTCCTGGTCAGCGCCGAGCAAACATCGGTGCGTGCCGTCGGCACAGCCTTCGGTGTGGAAAGCGGATCGCGAGGCGTCGTCGTCACGGTTGCCGAAGGCAAAGTGGCGGTCATCGACTCGCCTAAAGCGCAGGCCTCGGGGGGTGAGATATTCCTGACCGCCGGACAACAAGTCACCGTGCAGGACTCCGGTGCCGTGGCTCCGGTCCGAGTCGTTGACACCACGCGCGCGCTGGCGTGGGCGCAAGGTCAGCTCGTGTTCGAGAACGACACGCTGGCCGACGTGGTCCGCGAATTCAATCGCTACAACCGAGTGCAGCTGAGCATCACCGATGCGGAGCTTGCCGCTCGCAAGGTCAGTGGTGTCTTCGAGGCCACGGACTCGGAAACCCTGCTTGCTTTCATTCGTGAGAGCGGCAGCGACATCAGTATCACCCGGAGCGATGCAAGGATCGTCATCGGCTCGAACGCTCGATGAAGTTTTGGAGCGCGCCCCGGGGGGAGGAATCGAGCGCTCACCCAGTCTTCTGCCTGCCCACATATTCATGCTTAACAGGGGCGGGGAGAAAGATTATGCGGCTCGGCGTGACATCGATGCTTGCCTGTGTCGGGATCGTGAGTGTTTCGGTCGCGGCTGAATCCAACGCCGCCATTCTTCGGCACAACCTGCATATCCCGCGGCAAACACTGGACGTCGCCCTCAAGGATCTTGCGCAACAGACCGGATTGCAGATCGTTCGTTTCAGCGACGCCGTGAAGGGCGACGCGATGGTCGGCCCGCTCAACGGCAATTACTCTGCCGAGCAGGCGTTGCGAGAGTTGCTCGCGCCGACCGGCCTGACGTATCGGCCGCTCAACGATCGCGCCTACATCGTCGTCACGACACAAGAGCTGACGCAGAAGTCCGGCGCCGCGACGACCTCGCCGGAGCGCTTGTCGCTGCCGAATGTGTCACCGCAATCGTTGCAGGTGACTCAAGCTGAGCCCAGCGTCGTGGGCGGCGGCGGCACTCCAGCCGAAAGCAACGCATCCGGCAATTCGCCGTCGAATAGCGTCAGGTCGCTCGAGGAGATCATCGTCACGGCGCAGAAGGTCGAGGAGCGTCTGCGGGATATTCCGATGTCGATCACTGCGATGACGAGTCGCGACCTGCAGGCACTCGGCGCGACCCAGTTCGTCGACTTCGCCAACACCGTGCCGAGCTTGAATTTCACCAGCAGCGGTGTGGGCCAAACGCAGGTCAATCTGCGTGGCATCACCAGCGGATACAACGTCTCGCCGACGGTTGGAATCTATGTGGACGATGTGCCGTACGGGTCCAGCACGGCATTCGTGGTAGGCGCGCAGCTGGCGCTGGATGTCGGTCTGTTCGATATGACTCGCGTTGAAATCCTGCGTGGACCGCAGGGCACGCTGTACGGTGCCAGCACCATGGGCGGTCTGGTGAAGTACGTCACGAACATGCCGGATACGACAGCCTACGGCGGCACCGTGCGAGCCAATGTTTCCGGCACGCAGGACGGTGGCGTTGGTTACGACGCATCGAGTGCGGTCAACATTCCGTTGGTGGACGACAAGGCTGCGCTGCGTGTGGGCGGCTTCTATACGCACAATGGCGGCTACGTCAATAATCTCGCCCGCAATGACAAAGACGTGGATGCGGCCGACATGTACGGCGGCCGAGTCGACTTCCTGTTCGCGCCGACGGATCGTTTGTCGGTGCGATTGACTGCGTTCGCACAAGATATCGATCGCGATGGTTCGATCGCTGCCGACTTCGATCGCTCGACCGGCGTTCCAATCGACGGCAAGCTGGATCAGCGGCGCCAGATGCCTGAAACCTTCGAGCAGAGCTTCCGCCTGGCCAGCGCCACGGTGAAGTATTCATTCGACTTCGCCACGCTGACTTCGATCAGCAGCTATCAGACGGTGAGCAGCGACGCCATCACTGATTTCTCGGCGTTGTACGTTCCGGCCTTTGGCGGACCTGGTGTGTTCAGTGCCGTCGGCCTGGCTCGGAACGCGGATACGGACAAGTTCACGCAGGAGTTGCGTTTGTCCGGGACCGGTTCGGTGGTCGACTGGTTGATCGGCGGCTTCTACACCAAGGAGGACAGCGAGCAGTTCCAGCAATTGCAGCCGTACGATCCGAGCGGTGCGCGGTCGCCCGTGAATCTGCTGACCCTGACGGTGCCGAGCAAATACGAGGAATACGCGGCATTCGGCAATCTCACATTCCACGTCACCGACAAGCTCGATGTCACGGGCGGCGTCCGTTACGCCCACAACAAGCAGCAACAGGAGCAGTTGGGGTCAGGCCTGCTGATCGGCGTCGTGCCGGTGCGTAAGGACAGCGACAGTGTGCCGACCTATCTCGCCAACGTTCGTTATCGTGTGAACGACAACTTCATGCCGTACGTGCGTTTTGCCACGGGCTATCGCCCCGGCGGTCCGAACGCGGTGTTGAACGATCTGAATGGTCAGCCCATGGCGCTGCCGACGTTCGATGACGACCGGCTCACCAGCTATGAGGCGGGCGTCAAGGTCGGCAGTGCGGATCGCCGTTTCAATGCCGACGTCTCGGTCTACTACGTCGATTGGAAGGACATACAGATCACTGCAATCCGCAATGGCCTGGGCGTGATCGCCAATGCAGCGAAGGCTCGCAGCGAAGGTTTGGAGATGACGTTGACGGCGTTGCCGATGGATGATCTCACCATCATGGGCACGTTTGGTTACACCAATGCCGAGCTCGCTGCGGACGCGCCGGATCTCGGCGGCGTGAAAGGCGAGTCGTTGCCGGATACGCCCTCAATCACAGCCGCGCTGTCTGCCGAATATCGCTTCGCTCTGAGCAACTACGAAGCGTTCGCAGGCGGTATCGTGCGCTATGTCGACGACCGAAACGGCAGCTTCGATCTGGCCCAAGGCATGCCGCAGTACAAGCTGCCCAACTACACGGCAGTCGACCTTCGCACCGGCATGAATGTCGGCGGCACGCGCGTTCAGCTCTACTGCAGGAACGTGACCAATGAGCGTGGCCAGCTCTCCGCAATCACGGGCACTTCGGTGGCGGGCGGTCCGGCGAACGTCAGTATCCTGCAGCCACGGACTTACGGTCTCAGCGTCGATGTGAGCTTCTGATCGTGCTCGCATGGTTGAAGAGGGCTGCCATCGCGGCGGCCCTGCTATGCGCGTGCCCCGTGCTTGCCGACACCTCGCCGACGCTGACAAGACCTGACGTCGATGCATGGCTCGACGGCTTCATGCCGTATGCGCTTCAGCAAGGAGACATTGCTGGAGCGGTGGTCGTCGTGGTGAAGGATGGGAGCATCCTGACGCAGCGAGGGTTCGGATATGCCGACCTCGAAGCGCGCGAGCCCATGGACCCGGAGCGCACGGTGATGCGTGTGGGTTCGATCTCGAAATTGTTCACGTGGACAGCACTGATGCAACTGGTCGAGCGCGGCCAGGTCGCGCTCGATGCCGACGTGAACACGTATCTCGATTTCCAGATCCCCGCGCTCGATGGCGAGCCCATCACCGTGCGCAACTTGATGACGCACACGCCAGGGTTCGAAGAGCAGATGAAGAACGCGCTGGCCTACGATCCAGCGACCGCACCGAGGTTCGAAACGCTGTTGAAGCAGTGGATACCAAAGCGAATCTTCGCGCCCGGGACCACACCGGCGTATTCGAATTACGCAACGGCGCTGGCCGGCTACATCATCCAGCGAGTCTCCGGCGTGCCGCTGGACGACTACCTGGATACCCAGATCCTCGGTCCGCTCGGCATGACGAGCTCGACCTTCCGACAACCGTTGCCGAGTGAATTGCAGCCAAGAATGGCGAAAGGCTATTCCGCAGCTTCCGGGCCGGCGCGTCCGTTCGAGATCGTCGGGCTCGCGCCCGCGGGGGCTTTGTCAGCGACCGGAACCGACATCGCGAAGTTCATGCTGGCGCATCTGAATCAAGGACGGTTCGGCGAGGCGGAGATTCTTCGGCCAGAAACCGCTCAGTTGATGCACGGAACATCGCTGACCATTCTGCCGCGGGTGGATCGCATGCTGCTTGGCTTCTGGGAAGCCAATTACAAAGGTCGGCGTGTCATCGCACACGGCGGCGATACGCAATGGTTCCACGGCGACCTGCGACTCTATGTCGATGACGGCGTCGGTATGTTTGTCGTGTGTAACAGCATGGGCAAGGGAATGGCCGCGATCGACCTGCGTTTCGAGCTGTTCGAGCAGTTTGCCGATCGCTACCTGCCCGTGCCCGGTTGGAGCGCGGGCCCGGGGGTCGATGAGCAGACGGCTCGCGATCATGCCCGGCTCATCGCCGGCCGCTACGTGAATTCACGTCGCTCCGACTCCAGTTTCATGAGTCTGCTCAATCTCGCCAGTGCCATCGACGTCGTCGACTATCACGACGGCACGATCGGTGTGTCGATGGTCCGCAATGGCTCCGGAACGCCGCGACGTTGGCGCGAAGTCGAGCCGTTCGTGTGGCAGCTCGATGGCAGCTCGCGATTGCTGTCGGCCGAGGTGCGACAGGGAGCTGTCGCGCGATTCTCTTTCGATGAAGTGTCTGCGTTCATGGTGTTCGAGCGACCCTCGTCGGCGAGGGGAGGCTGGCTGCTGCCTGCATTTCTTGCGTCGTTGGTGGCGATGCTGGTGACCACGGTCGCATGGCCGGTGAGTGCGCTGATACGTCGACGCTACGGCATCACAGACCGTCGTTCTGTCGGCGACATCATCGCGCACCGCTGGCTGCGCATCGCTGCCATTGCAACGCTCGTGGTGTGGGTGGCGTGGGCGATGACGATCGGCACGATGATGTCCGACCTCTCGAAATTGTCGGAGCGGCTCGATGGCTGGCTGTGGATCCTGCACATCGTTTCCATCGTCACCGTGGTCGGCGGGGTGATCGCCGCGCTATGGCACGCGAATCGTGTGCTTCGCGGCCAGCGGCGCTGGTATGCGAAGACTTGGGCCATAGCGATGGTGGCGGCGATGAACGTGAGCCTCTGGCTGGCCGTCGCCTATAACGTAATCACTTCCGGCGTGAATTACTGAGTCGCCGCTGCAGGAGTACGCATGGAAATCGATGTTCGAGTAGAGCACCTGCCGCTGCGCGCGCCGGTTCGTATCACGGGTTACACATTCATCGAAGTGCCCGTCATCGTCGTCGAGCTGCGGGATGGAGAATACGTGGGCCGCGGTGAAGCGGCCGGCATCTATTATCGAAACGAATCGCCCCAGCGGATGATGAGTCAGATCGAGGCCATCTGGCCGGTGCTGGAGGCAGGCGGGGATCGAAGCATGCTCGCGCATCTTCTGCTGCCAGGAGGTGCACGTAATGCGCTCGACTGTGCGCTCTGGGATCTCGATGCAAAGCGCGCGGGCAAACCCGCGTGGCAACTTGCCGGGCTGGAAGCGCCGATACCGAAAGTCACCACTTTCACGCTGGGCGCAGATGCTCCGGATGCAATGGCCGAGCAAGCGCGAGCGTGGTCGCAGGCGCGTGCATTGAAACTCAAATTGACGGGCGAGCCAATCGATGCCGAGCGGGTGAGGGCAGTGCGAGCCGCGCGTCCTGACGTGTGGCTGGGCGTCGATGCAAACCAAGGCTACGACGTGGGCTCGCTGCGGAACATGCTGCCGGCATTCGTCGAGGCCGATGTGCGCTTGATCGAGCAACCGGTGCCGCCGGCATTGGATGGAGGATTGCCTGCTCTGCAATCGCCGATTCCGATCGCGGGCGATGAAAGTGTGCTGTGTCTGGCGGACTTGCCGCGCTGTGTGGGGCGCTTCGATGCCATCAACATCAAGCTCGACAAATGCGGCGGCTTGACCGAGGGCCTGGCGATGGCGCGCGTCGCGAAGCGGCTCGGGTTCAAGGTCATGGTCGGCAACATGGGAGGCAGCTCGCTTGCCATGGCGCCCGGCTTCCTGCTCGCGCAGCTGTGCGATCTAGTCGATCTCGATGGCCCGCTGGTGCTGGCCACCGACCGTGCGCCCAGGGTCAGCTATGAGAACGGCCACCTCTCGTGTCCGGATTCGTTGTGGGGCGCAGCCGTCGCGACGCGCCCATGAGCACGTCTCAAGCCACGTGGTTCGGCCAGCCACGCGGACTCACGATTCTGTTCCTGACCGAGATGTGGGAGAAGTTCTCCTTCTTCGGCATGCGCACGCTGCTGGTTTACTACATGACCAAGCAGCTGCTGATCGGGCAGGAGAAGGCCTCGCTCATCTACGGACTCTATGCAGCGTGTGCGTACCTCACACCGATTGCTGGTGGATATATTGCGGATCGGTGGCTGGGCACGCGACGCGCTGTGATCGCCGGGGGTGCCATCATGTCGCTGGGTCACTTCATGATGGCATCCGAAAGTATGTTTTTGCCGGCGCTGGCTACGATCGCGCTCGGCAATGGGTTGTTCCTGCCCAATCTGCCCAGTCAGATTCATGGTCTGTACTGCGATCGGGATCCGCGCCGCGGGCCGGCCTACAACCTTTATTACGCCGGCATCAATCTCGGGGCTTTTTTTGCGCCACTCATCTGTGGAACCTTGGGCGAGGTTTACGGCTGGCACTACGGATTCGGTGCGGCTGGCATCGGCATGCTGCTGGGATTGCTGATTTATGTGGGCGGTGCTCGTTATCTGCCGCCGGATACGCCGCGGGTTGCCGCTGAAACATCCAACGGGCGATCGGGGGATGTCACGCGCCAGATGATTCTGCTCGTGAGCATTGCCTTGGTTGTCGTGGTCTTCCGAGGCGCGTACGAGCAGCTCGGCAACACCTTCGCGATCTGGGCGGACCAGGGCGTCGATCGGCGCATTGCGGCGGGGCTGACCATTCCCATGACCTGGTTTCAGTCGCTCAACCCGATGTATGTATTTTTGCTGACGCCGGTGTTGGTGATCTGGTGGACTCGTGCGGGACGGCGCGGTCGCGATCCTTCGCCGCTGGTCAAAATGGCGATGGGAGCGGCGCTGGTCGGATTGGCCTATCTCATGCTGGCGCTGCTGCTGAGCGTGCAGGTCGGTGTCGTGAGTTGGATGTGGGCGGTGCTGTTTGTTTTTCTGTTGACCGCGGGCGAACTGCTCATTCTGCCTACCGGTCTTGCACTGTTCGGTCAGCTGGCGCCGCGGCGTCTCGCTGCAACGGTGATGGCGCTGTGGTTTCTCGGCTCGTTCGGCGGCAATCTGCTGGCCGGTGTGCTGGGCTCTCTGTGGACTTCGCTGGGCGCGACAGCGTTCTTCATGCTGATGGGTGCAGTGGCGGGCCTGGCCGCAGTGCTGCTGCTGGTGATCAAACAACGCGTTACGGAGATCCCTGAATCCCCTTCACTGGAGTTCCCGCAAGCGCGCCGGGACAGCGTGACCGGCGTCTAAGTTCCTTGCCAGGAAACTCCCCCGGCGCTTCAGTTCGGTACAGTCCCTGCCGCCCAGTAGGGCAACGAAAACCAGAACGATGGCAGTGGAGGTTTCAGTGAAGAGTGTTGGCATAGCGGCCGCAGTGAGCGCGGCTCTGTTTTCGTGCGCGTCCTTCGCGGCGCCGGGCTTCGTCGATTCGGGCCCCAATCTTTCGGACAACGGTGCTTCGGGCGCGTGGACCGCGCTCTACGCCACCCGCAATCCCGCCGGCTCTGAGTTCGCGATCGCGCCCGAGTCCTCATTCCGCCTGGGCATTCTCAGCTCGATCGGTCTGAGCATGGAAGTGGGCCCGGTCGACAACTTCTCCGACGAGATCGACGATCTGATCGACCAGCTGGATCGCGACGACATTTCGCTGGCCGAGGGCAATGCGCTGGTCGACCGCTTCAATGCCATTCTCGGTCCCTTGAGCCGCGACGGCTACGTGAAAGTGCAGGGCGGCGTGCAGGTGCCGCTGTTCCCGATTCTCTATCGCAACAGTCTCGGCGTGTTCACGCTCGACGCCAACATCAGCGGGCAGGCGCGATTGGGCCTGCTGGATGCTCCGCTGACTTACAACTCGGTGTCGGAAGAGATCGAAACCGCCTCCGCAGCGTACGTGAAAGCAGGGCGAGTGAATGAGCTCGCGCTCGGCTTCAGCCGGCCGGTGTGGCAGCAACCCGGCCGACGGCTGATCGTCGGCGGCAGCCTCCGCTATCTGCAGGCCACGCTCAGCAAACAAGTGGTGGCGCTGGAATCGATCGAGGATGGCGACGAAGTCCAGGACGTGCTCAAAGACAGCTACGACGCCAACGAGCGTAAGTCGAGCAACGTGACGGTGGATGTCGGCGCGATCTACGACGCCTCCAACTACCGCGTCGGCGTGACGTTCGCGAATCTCACCGAGCCGGACTTCAAGTACGGCGCGATCGGCAGCAACTGCGGAGCGCTCAGTGGCAGCGCGCAGTACAACTGCTTTACCGCGGCGTACTTCGGCAATCGCATCGCTCTGAACGAGACCTGGACGCTCGAGCGTCTGGCGACTCTGGAAGGCGCGGTGTTCTTCGCGTCCGGCCGGGGTTCGCTGGCCGCCAGCGTCGATCTCAACGACGTGCACGATCCGGTCGGCGATCTCAACCAGAACGCCAAGATCGCGCTCGGCTACAAGACGCTGAGCAACTGGTTGCCGGACTTCCGCGTCGGCTATCGCAAGAACCTGGCGGGCACCGAGCTGAGCAGTGCGTCCCTCGGCTTCACATTCTTCGGCGCCGTGCACCTCGACGTGTCGAGCAGCCTCGACTCAACGAATATCGACGGTCGCTCCGTGCCGAGGACGGTCGCGTTCAACCTCGGCTTCGAGATGAGCTATTGATCAAGGCATGGAGAGAATCAGAATGAAAATTCGTAAGCAGATCCTGGCGGGCGCCGTCGCCAGCAGCATGATCGGACTGGCAGCGTGCGGCGGCGGCTCCACTGGCTCGCAGGACGTCGGCACCAACCCCAGCGGCAACTCCGGTCCAAATAGCAGCCGGACGTTTCATGCCCGTGCAATCGACGGCTATCTCGCCGGCGCTACGGTGTTCGTCGATCAGAACTTGAACGGCAAGCTCGACGCGTTCGAGCCGCGCGCGCTCACTGACAACCATGGCTACTTCTCATACAACCATCGCACCAACACGGACTATTGCGCCGAAGGTGGCTTGAATCAGTACTGTCTGCGTGGCGCGATTGCTGCGGACACCGAAGTGGTGCTTCGCGTGACGGGCGGCTATGACACGGTCACCTCATTGCCTTTCAAGGGCATGCTCAGCCTGCGCTCGAGCGATCTGAAGCGTGACGATCTGCGGCTGGTGACGCCGTTGACCAGCACGGTTGCGGACTCTTCGTCGAACGTGCAGGCCAAGCTCGATGCGCTCATTGCGGCGGGAGTGCTGCAGCCGGGCGGCACGTTGAAGGACGATCTATTGGCCGGCGGAAACGCCGAGCAAATGAGCCGCGCGCAGTTGCTGGCGATCATTTCGCGCATGACTGGCGAGGTGGGCAATTTGACGCAGCCGCCCGCTACGTTCGCGGACGTGGAGGGCCCGACCTGGGCTGCGGGTTATATTGAGGCGGCAAAGAAACTCGCGCTGATTGACGGCGTGGGAACGTTTGAGCCCGCCTTCACCTCCGTCGGGTCGCTGGAGGATATCGCACGCCGCGCGATCTTCGCGGCGACGAACGCGGGGTTGGTCATGCCTGCCGATTTCCAGTTGCCGAATTACGCCGCGTACCAGCCGATATTGCAGAACACGGCGGATATCATTGCGGTGAACAAGCTGGTTATCGACAGTCTGCCGCCTGTCCCGACGCCGGAGGAGCTCAAGGCAGTTCTGCGTCTGCAGATGGTGGCCGCGGAGCGTGGGTTCAACAATCCGGCTGATTCCCAGTTGGACAATATGGCCGATTGGGTTCGCAATCAGCTCGCTCAAGGCAATGGCCTCGGCAGCGATTTCACCGCGCTCGGAGGCGACAACATCGATCTGAGCGCGCTCATCGCGCCGGGCTTCAATTTCGATCCGAGCTCCAACTCGATCAGCGCCAGCGCGACGATTCCGGCCGGCGCCGCGACCGCCTTTGCGTCACTCGTGAATACGGCCTTCTCGGTCAACCTCGATAAGCCGCACGAGCGCGGCGACGCGGTGTTCTTCATCAGTGGCGCGAACGGTGCGCGCGACGGCGATATCAAAGTCTGCGTGCGTTATCGCGGCGACGATGGCGATTTCGATACGACGAGCAGCGCCGATCCGAACGGTGCATTGCTGGTCAGCGGCCGCTGGAGCTTGCTGGACGATCACACGTTGACATTGGGCATCAACGTTGCCGGCGGCGTGCGCTCGATGCTGCTCAAGGCGGTCGGCACCAATCCTTCCGGTCTCGACTATCGCTTCGACTTCGGCAAGGACCTGTCGAGCTGGAGCGGCTCGGCGCCCGCGGGCTTCGCAGCTGGCTCAGTGCCGGCGAACGATACAGCCTGCAAAGCTGCGCTGATCGAACGATTCGGTCAGATGACGACCTAAAGCGATACGAGGGCAGGGCTCATGACGGGCCCTGCCTTCTGCTCCAGCCGCTGTCCTTGCGCAGCACGTGCAAATCATGGACGCGCCGCGTGTAGCCGACGCGATCGAAGAATTCCAGAATCTGGATGGAACGTTTGCGGCCCAGCCCGATCGCATCCCGATAGCTCGCGGCATCGACACTTCCTTGCTGCTGCGCCAATGAAGCGATGACCCCGGCCAGTGTGTCGACGCGGTCGCTGTCATAGAACAAGTCATGCACTATCTGGCAGAGCGCGCCGCTCGCGGCTTGTCGACGCAAAATCTGGCGCACGCGTTCTTCAGGCTGCCGGACTGCAACCGCCAGGTCTCTCACCCAAGGCGGCTCGGGACGCCCTTGCCCGATGAGTGATAGCAGTTGTCGTGCCAACTCCTGATCGCTTTCTGAAAGCGTCGCTGCGTGTTGCGGCAATTGCAGCCACGGTCCCTGACGGACGACCGAGCCCTCATGCACGAGCTCGTCGATCAGCGCAGTCCACAGTGGTGTGAGTAGATCCGGCCGAGCCATTCGA
This sequence comes from Steroidobacter cummioxidans, assembly GCF_003104955.1. Lineage (NCBI taxonomy): Bacteria > Pseudomonadati > Pseudomonadota > Gammaproteobacteria > Steroidobacterales > Steroidobacteraceae > Steroidobacter > Steroidobacter cummioxidans. The sequence continues at coordinate 66,821 of NZ_LSRW01000085.1, forward strand.
CGCAGTCGGCCGCTGTCGGGGCCAGCGTCGTCGGGAAACTCAGCGTGAAACTCCCGCAAGGCGATGAGCACGTCTGCACGCAGCGATTCCCACGCAGACTCGAGGATGGCGAACGGATCCTGACTCGTGCCTCGGATCAGCGTGCTGGTTGGAAGTATCAAATTTTCTGCGTCGTGGCCGGTCAAGCGTTCGAGATCAGCCAGGCTCACGCCGTTCGGCGCATCGACCAACAGCTGCGACAGGCCTTCTCCGGCCAGCATCCTCTCGACTGCATCCAGATAGCCCAGGCGCTGAGCCGAACGGCGCTTGCGGGATGGGGCGACTGAGTCCAGAACGACGCCGCCGCCAATCGTATGTGCGGCCTGGGCGTCGCGAATGATGAACCGATCGCCGGGAAGAGCGCCGATCGCCGTTTCAAACACGAGCTGAGCCCGTGCTGATTTGCCAGCTTCGAGACATTCCGTGTCGAGCACGGTCAGGTGAGCCACAACGTGCGCCGCTCCGATATGGACGTGCAGCGTTGCGCCGCTCGCAAGACTCAGTTTGCTGTGTGCTAACAAACGGAGCCGCGCGTCGACCCGGCTGGTTGAAACGAGCACGCGCGAATCGCCCAGCCAATCGCCACGCGACACTGCGCTCTTCTCGACACCAGCAAGATTCAACGCGCAGCGCTGACCGGCGACGCCGTATTCACTCGGACGATTCTGCGCATGGATGCTGCGAACCCGGGCGGGAAAGTTTCCGGGCATCACGACGACCGTCTCTCCAACCCGGACGCGTCCAGAGAACACCGTGCCCGCTACGATCGTGCCGTGGCCGGGTAGGGTGAAGACTCGATCCACCGCTAGCCGAAAGAGTCCCTCGGCGCCGCGCGCTCGCATTTCTGTGGCCGCTTCGTGCAGATGTTTGCGAAGCTCAGCCGTGCCGCGATCATTTGCGGCGGTGGCATTCACAGAGAAAATCGGTGCGTTCGCCAGCGCAGTATGGTGCAGAAGGTTGCGTACTTCCGCCTCGACTTCGTGCACTCGTTCGGGACACACTCGATCGATCTTGGTTAGTGCCACCGCACCTCGTGTGATGCCGAGCAACTCCAGGATCGCCAGGTGCTCGCGAGTCTGTGGCATCACTCCATCATCTACAGCAACGACGAGTAGCGCGAAGTCGATGCCGCACGCGCCGGCGACCATCGTGTGGATCAGCCGCTCATGTCCCGGTACATCGACGAAACCGAGTACGTCGCCGTTGGGCAGCGGAGTGTATGCATAGCCGAGCTCGATCGAGATGCCGCGTTCTTTTTCTTCCTTCAGACGATCGGTGTCGATACCGGTGAGCGCATGCACTAGGGAGGTCTTGCCATGATCGATGTGCCCGGCAGTGCCGATGATCATGACGGATTCCACAGCAGCGGATTGGAGCTGGCGCGGTGATAACCCGCATCGCTCAGCAGCAGATCGAGCGCCAGGCTGGCGAGATCGTCAGCCACTGGCTCAACCGCGCTGTCTTCCTCCTGATACAGAATCTTTCGATACGTATGGCAGGTATCGCAGCACTCGGCGCGAATGCCGCGCGGTCCGTTCTCGATCGATTGATAGCTGATGCCTTGGGTCGTCTGGCAATGACTGCACTTCACTCGAACCATGTGCCACTCGGTCGCGCATAGTGCACAGTGCAGATAGCGCAGTCCTTGCGACCGCGAGTCGGCTCGCACGACGCTCGCTACGGGCAGGGTGCCACAGGTCGGACACACGCCAGGGACGTCCAGTTCCTGAATGGCGTCGAGGCTCAAACGGCTTGCAAGAGACACCCAGTACACCTGCAGGGCAGCCATGATGAATGGAGCGGACGCGGCGTCGACTGCCGAGGTCTGTGCCGCCAATAGACTGTCTGCCTGCGCTTCGAGTTGATCCGATTCCAGATTGCGCAATAGATCGCAGACTGCACTTGCTTGCTGCGGCAGATCGGGTACCGCTGCGACAGACTCGCAAATCAGATCCAGTGATCGAAGCCACTGTTCTTTCCGTCGCCAGCCGACAACCGAGACCGGCGGCATGTGAAACGTCCGTGCGTGTGCAATCTGCTCGGCGTCAGGTAAAGCGGATTCGAGGTTGGTGAGGGCGATCTGCTGCGCGTCGGCAAGATGCGCCATGAGCTTCAGGTATTCGCCGATAGCATGCCCGATCGCACCAGCCTCGCTCTGTTGGCGCAATCGCGCGGCGCGTGTGGAAAACACACGCGCGCGATCGGGAAGGCGCAAGCGCTGCAAGTCTCGTTGCGCGAACGCTTCAATCTGACCGGGGTCGAGGATGCGTTGCATGGAGCTTTTCCCGGAACCAGGCGCGGTGATGTTTCCAGGCCCAGCCAGGCGTGACGGTACCACGCGTCATGGCGGCAATCGACCCTTTCACCCAGAACGCAGCATAGATGTGTACGACGATGGCGCAGATCAGGACAAAGGCGCAGATCGCATGCACGACCGCGGCGACGCGAATCATGCCGAGCGAAAAGTACATGGAAAAAAACTGACGCCAGATGACGATGCCGGACAGCAGCAGCCCGAGGATGGACACCACCAGCACGAAGAACAGCAGCTTCTGCCCGGCGTTATAGCGGCCGACCTCGGGTAGTCGCTCCTCTCGGTTGTTGATTACGTCGCGCCCCTGGCGCAGCCACTGCCAGTCGCGCGGCTCCATCTTGTTGAACTTCCACATCGCCGCCGCCAGCAGCGCGAAGGCGATCGCCATGACCAGTCCGAGGAACGGATGCAGGATGCGTGTCCAAGTGCCGCCGCCCAGCAGCGCACTCAACCAGTACAGTGCCGGATGAAACAACGCCAGCCCCGAGATCGCACTCAATATGAAGACGATGGCCACGAACCAGTGATTGGTGCGTTCGTTGGGGGTATAGCGCTGGATCGTGCGGCGCTGTGGATCACTCGTGGTGTTGTCGATGTTCACTTCATTGGCTTGGCCCGCTTCCGTTTTCTCGCGCCGCGGCCTGCTCGTTCGCTTTTTTCATTGCGTNTTTCGTTTGCGGCCGACGCGGATGTAGTGGAGGAAACCTGCAAGCGCCGTCAGCACGATGCCGGCGAGTGCAAGCGGCTTGGTGGCACCTTTCCATGCGCTCACTGCCGGACTGATGTGCGGGTCCTCTGGCAGGTCGTTATACAGTTGCGGCTGGTCGGCGTGATGCAGCACATACATCACATGGGTGCCGCCGACGCCCGGCGGATCGTACAGACCGGCTTTGTCGAAGCCGCGCGATTTCAGATCTTCGACCCGCTCGGCGGCGTGTTGGTGCATGTCTTCTTTCGTGCCCCACACCAGCGCGCCCGTCGGACAGGACTTGATGCAGGCGGGTTCGAGGCCGACGGCAACGCGATCCGAGCACAGCGTGCACTTATATGCTTTGTGATCTCGCTTCGAAATGCGTGGAATGTTGAACGGGCAGCCGGCGATGCAATAACCACAGCCGATGCAGTTCTCCTCATGGAAATCCACGATGCCATTGGCGTACTGCACGATGGCGCCAGGAGCAGGGCAGGCCTTGAGGCAACCTGGATCGGCGCAATGCATGCAGCCGTCCTTGCGAATCAGCCACTCCAGATCGTTGCCCTTGTCGGGATTCTCGTACTCGGCGAAGCGCATCAGCGTCCAGGACTGATCGGTGAGATCGTGTGGGTTCTGGTAGCTGCCGACGTTGGTGCCGATCTCATCGCGCAGATCGTTCCATTCCATGCACGCGACCTGGCAGGCCTTGCAGCCGATGCACTTGGTCGTGTCGATGAGCTTCGCCACCGTGCCGGTGTGCGACTGTCGCACGCTCGGCGATGCGGTCGTGGTAGCGGAGCGCCGGACGATGTCGAGTGATTGCAGTGCCATGGCGACTCTCCTACACCTTCTCGACCTTCACCAGGAACGCCTTGAACTCCGGCGTCTGCGAGTTGGCATCGCCGACGAAGGGCGTCAGGGTGTTGGCGATATAGCCGGGCTTGGCGAGGCCGGTGAATCCCCAGTGAATCGGGATGCCGACGGTGTGTACGGTCTTGCCTTCGATGTTCAATGGTCTGATGCGCTTGGTGACGACCGCGACTGCTTCAATATGGCCGCGGTTTGAACTGACTCTCACGCGATCGCCCTGAGCAACGCCGAGCTCACCGGCCAGTGCCGCGCCGATCTCGACGAATTGTTCGGGCTGCGTGATGGCATTCAGGCGCACATGTTTCGTCCAGTAGTGGAAGTGCTCGGTCAACCGATAAGTCGTCGCCACGTGCGGGAACTGCGCCGCGGTGCCGAGCGCTTCGCGATCTGTCTTGAAGATGCGTGCGGCCGGATTGCTGACAGCGCGCGGCTCGTTGCGACTGAGTGGGTTGTAGCCGAGTGGTGATTCGAACGGCTCGTAATGTTCCGGGAACGGGCCTTCGGTCATGTTGCCGCGCGCGAAGAAGCGCGCGACCCCTTCCTGGTTCATGATGAACGGTCCGACACCGTCAGCCGGAGCATCGCCGACTCTGTAGTCGGGCGTGTCGGCGCCGATCCATTGTTTGCCGTTCCACGTGATCAGCATGCGTTCCGGATTGAACGGCTTGCCGTTGGGATCGCAAGAGGCGCGGTTGTACAGCACACGTCGGTTCGCCGGCCATGCCCACGCCCACTGCAATGTCTGCCCGATACCCGTTGGATCCGAGTTATCCCGTCGTGCCATGAGATTGCCGGTCGGTCCCCAGGCGCCGCAGAAAATCCAGCAACCGCTGGCGGTCGTGCCGTCGTCGCGCAGCTCGCCGAACCCGGCCAATTGTTCGCCGCGCTTGCGCAGCACATTGTTCTTGTCTTTGGGATCGACCAGATCGGCAAGCGCCCGACCGGAGTATTCCTTGGCGAGCTCTTCGGGGGTGGGCTGGTTCGGCTGTATGTAGGGCCACGCCAGATTCACGATGGGATCGGGGAAGGCTCCGCCTTCGGTTTGATAGAGCTTGCGCAGCCGATTGAACAGCTCNNNNACNNATCTCCGAGCC
>NZ_LSRW01000086.1:0-48100 GCF_003104955.1 Steroidobacter cummioxidans
AATAAAGGAGTTTGATTTCGACATCTTGTCTTTGAATGGAATTCAATATGACTTCAAAGATGTTCCAAGTAAGGATTTCGACACTACTGGTTTGAACATCAGCAAGCTCATCGAGAAATGGAGCTTGGATTGCAAAAGTCACTTCTTCACGCCTTCCAATTTGGGGATGAATGCAAAATCAAAGCGCGATGGGACTTACTTTGCCGATGCTTGCACTCCAGAGGCGCTGGCGCATGCAGATGATGTTAATTTTGGAACGCTGCCGGGGCAGATCTCGAGCGGCGGTGTCTTTAAACACAAAATTTTAGATCAAAAGATATACACAGATCTCTTGTGGCAAGACTTCAATCCAAATGTAGATTTCGGTCGCTTCAAGACGCCGGGCGGCGCTGACTTTCCCGAAAAGATGAAGCTGTTTGACAAAAGCTTCTCAGATATAACAATAGACGTTGAAGGGAAGAGTCTCCATATCATCCTTCTTCATGCTACCCCTTCGTATCATTTCGGAAACCCGAAATCTATCAATGGCTTTAGAAATGCTGAACAGCTAAGGTTTTTGGAGTGGTATGTATCGGGCGAAACGGATTACGCCGTAGATATGCTCGGTATAAGGCCGCTGAAAGATGACGACTACTACATGATCGTTGGCGACTTGAATGTTGATGTAAACAATCAAGCGTCTGAAGGAAGCGGTGTGCTGAGGAGTGTTATCGGAAAAGCTACTTCTTGGATACATCCAGAGAAAATAGCCTTTACAACTGAAGCTCCTCATTTTCGACCAAATCCATTGCGGCTCGTCCTCGATTATATAATCGTCTCTAAAAATATAGACGTCCTGCAAGGAAAGGTAATTCACCCAAACTTTGATAGAGGCGAGCTGGGTTGCGGGAAAAAGCCTGGCGAATCTCCGCCTGGCAAAAGCATAGTGACGTATAGAATTGACGAGCCGGATTTGGTTGGAGAAGAAATCGCGCCATCGGAAAAGAAGGATAATAGGGACTATCACGCAATGATTGAGAATGAATATCTTCTCTTCAAGGAAGCGAGTTATCACTATCCTATATATGGCGAATTCAGGCTGAGGGGTCTCTGATCTGACGGCGGCCCGACTGCGTTAGCATCATCACATCGCGAGTCGGCTCGCCCCTCCCGGTTTCCGCCGTCGCTGCAAGCTCGGTGGCCGGCCGATCGCGGCAGTCCGGGCTGAAAACAACGTTTACTCGCGGCGACGTCTTCATCGACGATCTCACCGAGGGCGAGCGCGAGGGGTGGGCCGCGGCCGTTGAAAACTCGGACTCACGAGATAATGGATGTAGCGAGCTGCATTGTCCGAAGAGGAGAGGTGAAAGCCGAATGCTTGTATCACTTGCCCAAGTCAATCTTCACGTTGGAAATATTGACGCCAATACGAGCAAGATAATTAGTTGTATCAGTGAAGCTCGTGAAGATCTGCACGCGGATCTGGTTGTATTTCCGGAGATGGCGATTACAGGTTATCCGCCGGAGGATCTGCTATTGAGGCCGCTGTTCTTGGAGCGCGCGGCTGATGCTCTGGCGAAAATCGCTCGATACTCTGCGGGCATCGGTGTCCTGATCGGTCATCCGACAGTTAAAGAAGGGCGGCTGTTCAATAGTGTTAGTTACATAAAGGACGGGAAGATTCAAGCAACCTACGACAAGAAGCAGTTGCCAAACTATGGTGTGTTTGACGAAAAGCGTTACTTCTCCGCCGGGTCTGAAACAACGACAATAATACTCGATTCCATACCGACCGCCTTGGGCATCTGTGAAGACTTATGGGGGGTGGAACATGCCAGGTCCGCGTGCGATATGGGGGCAAGATTGCTGATAAGCGTGAACGCATCCCCATTTCGCTCGAATATCGACAATCAACGAAAACAGATATTGAGAAAGCGAGCGGCGGAAACAGGCTTGGGCATCGTATACGTCAATCTTGTTGGTGGGCAAGATGAGCTGGTATTCGATGGAGGCTCAATGGTCGTCGACAAAAACGGCCACGTCGTATTCCAAGCGCCTCAGTATGAAGAAGGGCAGTACCTGGTTGAGATATCTGAATCAAATGGGGCGCTGGAGTTTCGCGCAAAAGAGGAGCCGAGAGAACGGCTCTCAGAGTTGGACTGTATCTATCAGTGTCTGGTGCTGGGAGTCAGAGACTATGTTCGAAAAAACGGTTTTGAAGGTGTGATTATTGGCTTGTCAGGTGGAATAGACTCTGCTCTGACTACCAGTATCGCGGTTGATGCCCTTGGTGCGAAGAACGTCAATGTCTTACTCATGCCTTCGCGCTATTCAGCTGAAATGAGTACACAAGATGCAGTGGCAATGGCAGAGAACCTGGGGATTGGCTATCGCGTTATTCCGATAGAGCAGCCTTTCGTGGCGTTCACCGACGTGCTGTCGGAAGTATTTGAGGGTCTGCCGGTTGATACAACGGAGGAGAGTATTCAGGCTCGGTGTCGAGGTGTGCTCTTGATGGCAATTTCCAATAAAACCGGCACATTGGTTTTAACGACCAGCAATAAAAGCGAGATGGCGATTGGTGCGGCGGCTATATATGGCGATATGGCCGGTGGTTTTGCTCCTTTGAAAGATGTGTCAAAAACGCTGGTATACGAGCTTGCGCGCTGGCGCAATTCTAAAAACCCGGTTATTCCGCAAAGAATGATCGATCGAGCTCCTAGTGCTGAACTGAGGCCGAATCAATTGGATGCGGACTCGCGACCTGCCTACGACATACTGGACCCAATTATCGAAAGATATGTCGAGCTGGATCAAAGTTTAGAGGAGATTGTCGGAGCGGGATTTTCTGCTGAGATAGTTGCTGAGGTTGTCGCCAAGATAAAGAGGAACGAATTCAAAAGACGCCAGGCAGCGCCAGGGGTAAAAATAACTGAGCGCGCTTTTGGTCGAGAGCGGCGATATCCAATTGCATCCGGATTCAGAGAAAGTAGAACAGATAAATGATGGATCGGCCGGCAGGATACTCGAGGTCACGTACCTATCGCTGACCTTCGCACGCGCATCCATCAGGGCCGGAGCCGGCGTGCGTCTCAAGCCTTGCTGCTGGCCCTAGTTCGCGGCGGCGCGCGGAGCGGAACTCTCAGGCACGAGCTTCTCGGCTGCCAACTTCTGCGCAGTAGCCAGTGCATCCGCTGCGGGGACCTTTACATCAGGTTCGACGCCGGTGCCTTCCCAATTTGTCTTCGTAATCGGGTTGATCGCACGCGCGAACGGCACTCCGATCACGAAGCGATCGTCAATTCGCTCGCCGCGCACGGGGTGCGCGCCCCCACCAGTCTTTTCTCCAACGATGGTCGCGCGTTTGTGATTCTGGAGGTTATAGCTGAACTCCTCTGCTCCGGAAAACGTTCGGAATGACGTCAGTACAAAAGCAGGCGCAGCGGCCAGTCGCTTGCCGGGCACCACCGGCAGGGTCCAATACTGCTGTGTCGCACCCGTTTTACGATTCCAGATGTCATTGAGGTGCGTCGGCTGCTCGAACAGATATGTGGAGATCAGTGCGATCATGGCTGGATCGCCGCCGCCGTTGTCGCGCAGGTCGAAGATAATCGCATCGACGTTTGCGAGAAAATTCATGGCAGCAATTGCGGTCTGGCCGCACTGCGCCGGATCTGCAAACATGTTGAACTTCACGTAGCCGACATTCCCGGCTAGTAGCTCCACTTTCTCGAAACCGCAGTTGGCGCGTTCGGTCAACCTGCGATTCTCGGCGACATGCTGCGGGCTCGGCGAGGAGAGCTCGTCTGGAAAGCGGGCCGCGCTGAAGTTGACGCGGAGATGCTTGTCGCGGCTCACCTCTTGAAGATGCGTGGTCAAAAGGCTCGCGAATTTCTCGCCATCCTTCACCCCGTCGTAGTCGCCGCGCTTCTGGTGACGTCGCAACATCTGCTCCATCTTCTGCGCTGCTTCCGGAAATACATAGCTTTCGTTCAACTTCGCGATAGAGCCGGCGATCACCCGATCTCGAGTGGCTTCGTCGATCTGAAAGCCGATGATTGCCGCACCAGGTGGAATCGCTCTGAGCCCCGACGTCGCGACTTTGGGAGGACTGGAGCTGGTTACGTCGAATCTGCCGATGCCGCGGGTGTCGCTTGCCCGCTCCTTGACGAGAAACTCGATGTACAGCGGTTCAGTCTTCTTGATGGCGACGATGTCGAATCCACCTGTTCTCGCGCGGAAAGACATCATCGCGTCGAGTGGAAGTCCTGAAGTCGGCTCGTACTGTTGCTGGTAAGCGCCTATGCGAGCTTGGTCACCGCTATTGAAGGCTTCGAGCCACGCGGCGAGCACCCGTCCGGCCGGAGTGTCCGGGATGGACTCTTGCTCCGAGTGTGCTGGCGAGACCGCGAGAATCGTGACGAGGGCCAAGACAACCTTGGTCGTTAGATAAGTCTGGCTGTAGATAGCCGCACGCGAACGAATCATCCTGGTACTCATCGGCCGAATGCCTCGTTGCTGTGGAATGCCGCGGTATCTCCGACGGCGAGTGACTCTCGTTAGATCAGTGTCGCTCGCGCCCGTCCTCGGGCGGGCCAATGACGCTCCCGCGCTCGAGCCTGACCTTGAATCCGCCACCCGTCTCTGGCGTGACAACAGCCTTCATTGCGCTCGCGACCACAGGCTGCACGGTCCTGGAGTTGACAGTGATACTGACGTGGCCTTCGAGTGTCCGACTGCCGTTTGAGTCCTCGGAGAACCTATCTGACTGGAACTGGACCTGCGCTTCTGGCCCGATAAACAGCTGAAGTTCGGCTCCAGTCACTCGCGTGAAGCTGCCGTCGCGATCGATGGTCATGACACCTGCTGACATGAGGCGGACAGCATCTTTGGCAAGCGTCGAAGAGGCTGTTTGGGTATTCGGCAATGAATCGTCAACTGCCGCTCTGATTGCCGTGGCGGGTTGCGCGGCCCAAACCGAGAAGCCGACAAACAAAGAAGCAACGACAACACCGACGCGGCCGTACGTACGGCGCCTCTGACTGGGCAGGGCTTTCTTGACCATCTTGAGTCGCTCTTTCAAATGATAGGCAGATTGCCAGCTACAGCCGACCGGCAACGCGGCGTCGAGCATTTCAGTCTTCAACATTGCGTTCGCGTAGGTACGACGCGAGCGGGGAAAATCCCCCAGAACAGCAGCGTCGCAAGCGAGCTCCTGATCGACACGAAAGCAGGTCGAAGCGAGATGAACGAGAGGATTGAACCAAAAGAGACAGCGCATCAGAGCGACGAAAGCATTCCAGAGGGTATCGGCTCGACGCAGGTGCGCCCGCTCGTGGGAAAAGATCAGTAATCGCTCCAACCGCGTGTATCGAGATTCGAAATCGGCCGGCAAGACGATTTTCGGCCGAAGGACGCCGAGGAGTGCGGGACAGCCTGCCGACCGCTCTGCCCGAAGTACACACCGCGAGCCGGACAGCGTTCCCAGGCTTCTGACGAAAGTGCGCTGAAGCCGAGCGAGGTAAAGAACAAGGAGTGCGGCGCCTACAAACCACGCGCCGATTGCCCACATCGTCCAATCTACCGGGTGAACGGTATGGAGCGATGAACCCGGGGAATTGTCGATCGCAGTGCTCAGCGTGGAGAACAGAGCAATCCGTATGGACACTCCGATTGTCGAATCCGCGTCGCTCGGAGCAGGCAGCAGCACGGCCAGCATGGCGGCAGGTACGAGTAACCATGTCGAATAGGCTGCAGCCGCGCCAAACACGAGGCGCACACCGCGGCGAATCGCCAAAACAACGAGCACGGACAACGTCGACGCGATTGTCAGCGCGACCAGATACGTAATGAGCTCACTTTTCATCTTCGATTTCCGCGATGAGTCGCTTGAGATCGGCGATGTCTCGCTTGGTGAGCTTGCCGTGGCGGCTAAAGTGTAGTGCGAGCGGTGCTATTCGCCCGGCAAAGAGTCGATCCAGCAGCCCCTTGCTTTCGGTCAACAACCACTCGTCGCGACTCATCACGGGCGAGTACAGGAATCGGCGGCCATCCTTGTCGGCGCGAATAGCTTTCTTTGTGAGTAGCCGATTCAGGAGCGCCTTGATGGTGCCCTCTTGCCAGTGCTGCGCGCCCTCGAGTGCCGCAACTACGGCCTCTGTGGGTACCGGGTTGTGGCTCCAGAGAACTTCCATCACCACGGACTCGGCCTCGGTAATAGAAGGAGAAGAAGGGGCTCGGCGCATATTTGAGCCAGCGTTTACAGCCATAAACGATTGGCATGTTTACACTCGTAAACGATAGAGTCAAGTTCCGGTCTGGCGCGGCTGCCCAGTAAAGACGCTCGGCCTCAAATCAAGCCCTTCGAGATCTAGGCTCACTCCGGACGAAGCTCGCGAAAGATGTCGAAAGGTTCTCGGCAACGTTGCGCATGGCCACCGCCAAAAGACGTATCCCTGCTTAGTCCGTACGCTTTAGTGGCAGTACCGAACGCGCTCGCGCAGCCTGGTCGAGCGGCTGCACGGATTGCAACTTTGGGCGTCTGGTTTCCATAAGTTGGTTGGCACTGTTGGTATAGACAGGATATGTTTGAACTTTCATGGTTGCGCGTAGACTTACCGGAGGGCGGTGCGTCCATTCGCGGCTGCAGTCGTCATAGCAGTGAGTGCAGAGGCGCTAAGCTATCTTTCCTGCATAGTGGGCCGAAAGGTTCGCGCGGGTGCTGTCTAACACATTGCTGGAGCGGACGCGTGAGAGATCAAGTGCCAAGCCCAGGCGTCGGCGTGCGCGCCGCTCAGCTCAACCGTTGAGCGGCACTATGACGTACCTCGGACGGTTGTTGCGTGTTGAGCTTGCTGCCCAAATATCGCTTGTGGCATGTGCGCTGCTTTTCGCAATGGTCATGGTCGGTGTTGGGCTTCTCGGCACCGACCGCCCATTCGAAGGCGAAGACGCTGCTATGATCGCTGTCAGCGCGGGCGTCGCGCTTGCACTCATGGTGTATTTGTATTGCATCGGTCCGGTTGCGCTCCTGATTGCGCCAATATACGCAGCACTTGAAGCACGAAATCGAGCCAACGTAGTAACCACTATCTGCGTCGGTCTAGTTCCGGGTCTGTTGATTCTCATCTATTCATTTACGCCGTTCGCGGTAAATGGAAGTGTGAGCTCCTTGATCCCACTAGGGTGCCTTGCCACGGGTGCCTCAATCGCAACAGGTGTCCACCTCATTCGATCATGGAACCGGCCTCAAGAATCTTCATGATTGCAGTTTCAAGCTCACCGGGATCCGATTAGTGAAGCCACCGCCCAACAATACGCTGGTTCCGACTCAGTGTGGGCGTTAGCGCTAGAACCGAAAAGATATGAAACGAACAACCATATTCCTGTTGGGTGCTCTGTTGGCGATAGCTGGTCATGCCTCCGTCGAGGATGGAATTCGCGCTTACAACGCTGGCGACCATGCCGCGGCGTTCAAAGAATTCTCAGCAGCAGCCGAGTCCGGCAATCCAGCAGGTATCCATTTGCTGGCAAGCCTCTACTACCAAGGTCACGGCGTAGATAGAGACGTAGGCAAGGCGGCGAAGTTGTTCTCCACAGCAGGGGAAGCTGGCTACCCACCATCGCTTGCCAATCTCGCTCTCATGTATTCCCGCGGAGACGGCGTACCTCAGGACAGCAGCAAGGCAGTTGAATTTGGTCGCAAGGCCGCTGAGGCTGGAGATCTGCAATCACAATTCAACCTCGCTCAAGCGTATAGGACGGGCACTGGCGTGGCGCAGGACTTCTCGATGGCCGCGCGTTGGTACAAGCAGGCGGCGGAGGCAGGCTACGTACCGGCGCAGAATGAATACGGTCTGCTTTTCGCTCAGGGACAGGGCGTACCCCTCGACTATATCCAGGCGTATGCCTGGATTGACATGCCCGCTAACGCGGGAGACGAAATGGCAGTGATGAATCGCGCGCAGCTCCTACAAATACTCACTCCTGAGCAGCAAGAGAGAGCTCGAGTTCTGGCGAAGAAATATGCTCAGCAGTACGGATCAAAGAGGCGCTAACAAGTCCATAAGGCGCGGCGCCTTGCTCGCGGCTCAGCAGCGCCCAGGCTATTCGTCACAGAGCGCACTTCCGCTTCAGGCTGCTGACGCCTTTGCCTAAGCTGCGCACTTGGTCAAGCAGGAAATCTTCAAGTGTTCCCGCGCCTGCGCGATAGGATTCTCAGCAGGGCGGACAACGCAAGCACCTCCAGCAGGTTCATCGAGCCGCCGCCGCCGCGCCTTTCACTGCTTGCGGCGGTCGCGTTGACCGTCACTGTCACGATGGCAGCATTCGATCGCGCGCCCTGGTTATCGTCCACGGTGTACGAGAAAGTGTCGGTTCCGGAAAAGCCAGCGGCCGGTGTGTAGTCGATCGCTCCGTTCGCATTCGAGGTGGCCGTGCCATGCGCCGGTTGCGTCACTATGCGCACGCTTTGTGGCGCGAGCATACCGTCGGAATCGACGTCGTTCGCAATAACGTGGACAGTTACCGCAGCCCCGCCTGCGGAGGTTGCGCTATCGGCGACCGCTACAGGCGCATCGTTCGTGAGCACATACAGCTCCTGGCCTGTTTCGGAATCGTTGGCGACGAAAAAGAACTTTTGACCGATGGTCAGGCGCTGACGCACGATCGAGCGCCGCGGTTCGCAGCATGGATTACGCAACGGCGGCGAGGCCGGGACGTTGCCGATCAACACGGTCCCTGTGCTCGCGCCATTCGTTCGCCATAGCTGCGAGCCCTGGATTGGATCGTTCGTCGCGAACACAGTGACGCCGCGGAAATCTGCGAACCAGGCGGGATTGGAATTGCCCGTCGGATTGATGTCCCTCAGCAGGCGCGTGCCTGCGGCTGTCCCATCGCTCACCCAAGGCTCGAAGCCGGAGGAGTCCCGCGCAGCGAAGTAGGCGCGGCTGCTCGTGACCAGCAGGTCCGCGCTGCCGTCGGTCTGAAAGTCGAACATGCGGGACGTGTCGGATATCGCTCCGCCGCTCGTCCAAAGCTGGCGGGGGTGAGAGATTCCTTGCGTGGGAAAGTCCGCTGTGGCGACCTCCAGCAGGAGCTTTCCGTCCAACACTCCTCTGATGTGTACCTTCTGATTCGAGTCCTGGGCGATATCGGCAACGCGCACCGTGCCCGCTGCCGTCCCGTCGGACTTCCACAAATGCTCGCCGGCCCCAGCGAGCAGGGCAGTGAAATACAGTTCGCCGTTGAACGCGATCAGTCCTCTCGGGTGACCGGAAGAGGGGCCAGGCACCAGATCGGCCACCCGGGTTGTACCCGCGTGCGTGCCATCCGAAGTCCATAACTCCCGGTCCCCAGATGCAGAGGCGCCGTACGCACTGAAGTACAGACGATTGTTGTGGGCTGTAAGGTGACATGGCTGTATGGCTTGGTCGGTGACGGGTCGCGTGCCGCTGGCGGTTCCATCGCTGCTCCACAGGTGAAACTCAGACGAGTTACTTCCCGGCGCGGCCATGAAATAGACGCGTCCACCGAGAGTCGCGGGCATGTCCGAATCACATAGCAGCCCGAAGACACTCTCTGGCTGGGGGGCGGCCACTGCCAGTGCCTCGGGTTGAGCGGCGGCACTGCTCAGCCGCATGAATCTCGAAAGACCAGAGCTGTCGACTGCAAAAAAATACAGCGCGCCGTTTGCCGCAATGAGGTGGTTCGGATTGGAGCTTCCTGCGCCCGGATTGATGTCTGCGAGCAGCGTCGTGCCGTCGAAAGTGCCATCCGAGATCCACAGCTCGCGGCCTCGGACGCCGTCATCGGCGGCGAATACGAGCCGGCCGTCGAAGTCGACGAGCTCGTTCGGTCCGGAGCCGTTGTCCGCTTCAGTTTGCGGGCGGATCTCCAGGAGCAGGCGCGTGCCCGCAGGGGTACCGTCGCTGACCCACGGTTCGGCGCCGGTCATGCCCTCGTCGTGCGAGAAGTACAGCCGCTGGCCATCGTAGAAGTAGAGAAGGCCGGCCGCCACGCCTTCGCGCACTAACGTGACTCTTTCGACCGCCGGCTCGTATTTCCACAACGAGCCACGTAACACGAAGAACACGTCGGTCGCGTCCCCGGTGACGCTGGCAGGGATGTAGCCCGTCTCTTCGATCGGCGGCAGGCCGGTGATTTTGCGCGTGCCGGCGGCGGTTCCGTCGGTTCTCCAGATCGAGCGCGTGTCGCTGCCCGACGGGTCGGCAAGCGCGAAATAGACGATCTCCCCGATCGTGCCGAACGGAATGGCGACCTGTATCGGCAAATAATTGGGGGGCGTGGCGTTGGTCAGGCGTACCGTGGTCGCGCCGTCGGTGCCCCACAGCTGCGGGCCGTTCGTGCCGTCGTCGGCAATATACACAACCTTGTTGCCCGCTCGCTGGAATACCGGTGCCTCTCGAGCTTGGAACGGCGCCGGACCTGAATGAATGTCGCCGACTTTGAAGGTACCGGCCGTCGTGCCGTCCGAGCGCCACAGTTCCAGGCTGCCAGGCGCATTGCCGTCGGCAATGAACATCGCGAATCCGTCCAACGCGACGAGCGGGGCTTTGGTGGTCAATCGCGGCGGCCCGGATCCCGGCATTCCCCCGTTCGCCGTAACGGCATCGATGGTATCGGTCGCAAGATCGACGCTCCAAAGCAGCGCTCGATCGATGTAGAGGAGCCGGTTGCCGACACGCTGGAACGACGCTGAATTGTCGAGTATGGAACCCGAGCCGGAAAAAGGATTGATGATCTGACGCGTGCCCCCCGGGGTGCCGTCGCTCACCCAGATCTGCCGCTGCAAGGAGTCGTCGTCGTTGGCGTCGAAATAGAATTTCTCGCCAGCAACGATGAAGCCGCGACCAACGCCCCCGTTCGGGTCGCTGAATGCGGTAAGCACCTGCGTACCGGCGGCTGTGCCATTGGTTACGTACATCTCTTGACAAAAAGTACTGTCTCGGCCGGTGAAGATCAGGCGGTCGCCGAGGGCTCCCTTGATGCTGACTGCGCGTGCCACTCCGCCGTCACTTAGATCGGTCACGACTGCCGTGCCGGCGCTCGTGCCATCCGTGCTCCATAGCTCGAAACCCTCGCGCTGCACACTGGCGATGAAATAGCCGCGCGCGCCGATCTGCACGAAGCTCAGCGGTTCATTTGTAACGACATCGCCAGTAGGACCGAAGTGCTTGATTAGTAACGTTCCGGCGGCCGTGCCATTCGTGCGCCACAGCCCCACGCCGCTCGCATCGCGTGCGGTGAAGATCAGCTCGTCGCCGAGGGTGCCTAGTTGCCGGGAGAAGGAGCTGAGCGGAATCACCGCATCATTGATGTTACGAACCAGCTGCGGGATCGCAGCGGCGGCAACGAGAGGAAGCGTCAGCACCGCAGTCGTGCAGCTGATGAGCAACCGGCGGATCTGTCCGGAAGTCCAGCCGGAGAATATTCCCACATTCATGACTAGCGTCTATTTTCCATATTTCGTGAGTGGGGGAGGCACGCGCATCTTAGCACCCGCCCTTGATCTACTCGACAAGTTGAATCGATGGCAGCCGCCTACCATCGCGCGCGCTCGTAGGACGAGCTCGGCTGCTGCAAGATCCGCGATTGCCGTCCCGGTCGAAATCGAAGATGAAGATCTCACTCCAGTTGGATGATGAAAGCTCGGGCCTCTTTCCTGATTCAGACGCCCGAAGTCGCGCAGGTTGAACGACATGCAGCGCGCAGCACGTCGGCGTGCTGGAGCGTTTTTGCATCCGGTACCGGCTCCTGTCATTCGACAAGAACATCAACATCGAGGAGAGGCTATGTCCATCGCAACTATCGCCATTGACCTTGCCAAGACGATGTTTGAACTCGCGGCCGCGGACGGCCATATCCTCTTTCGTGAGGACGGCACACCGATCTCGGATCTGAATCATCCCTACGACCGCTGGCGTTGGACGCTGCCGATGATGCGCAAAGCGCGCTATCGCGAGCCCTACAACGCGCGCCACTCATTCGTTAGCTGTAATCTCATGCTCGGAGAGAATTTGCTCTGGGTCGCAAAACAAAATGGCCACAGCGTGCAGACGATGCTGGGGGTCTACGGCATCTGGATTGAAGGCTCACAGCAAGCGGATCTCGAAGCTATTCGTCGAGCGATGGAAGTGAGCCCGCGAAGAGGTGCTCTCACTTCCCTTCTTCGTGATCCCAGCGTCCCCGCGAGTCCCCAGAATTTGGCGGTAGTTTGGCAGTAAGTCCCCGTCGCCAGCGCTCGTCAATGTTTTGCCAAGAGCGGTGCAATCCCCTCGTGCGAGAGGTGGGCACGGGAACCCGGATCGGACTTTTCGACCGGTCTATAACTTGCGGTTACGGCAGATCGATATCGAGGACCTGGCGATACAGAAAGAGAATATCTACGGGTGCCTGCTCGTGGACGGGGTGCTGCTACATCCGCCCCGTGGCGAGATTGGTAGAGGAGGTCTCAATCTCCGAAGGCACCCATCGCAAGAGGGTGCCGAGGGGAGTGTGGAAGCGAACAAGGCGCCGGACCCAGGCGCAATGACTTCTCTGGCCGTAGGCTACAGTGGCAGTACCGACTGTGCTGGCGCGGCTAGTCGAACAGCCGCACAGATGCAACTTCGGACTCCGGTTTCCATAAGTTGGTCAATGCTGTATGCATAGTCAGAGTAGGTGGAAATTCTCCCGGTTGCACGTAGACTTATACGAGAGTTGCGCTCCAGGTTATTTAGCATCGCCCAGGTTACTCGTGACAGAGCGCACTTCTAAATCAAGTTGGGCCTGAGATGGTTATGCGTCAGCGCTACATACTGGCAATGGTGCTGATGGCGATTTTGGCGATTCCGGCAGCCACTTGGGCGCAAGGACGAAAGATGATCACGCGTGAGGCGTTGGTAGAAATGTTCGAGAGCATCGGCAGAGATACCAAGTGGGATATGTCTAAGCCGATGCTTTGGGGTTACTTCTTCACGGACGCGGGCAGAGCCAAGCTCGAGAAGGCCGCGCCACTCTTGGAGAAGGAAGGCTATCGCTTCGTAGAGATTTTCATATCGGACAAGGAAGATCCGAATGACCCGGATCTGTGGTGGCTGCATGTCGAAAAGGTTGAGGTTCACACGCCGGATACCCTCAACAAGCGAAATAAGGGCCTGTATAAGTTTGCGGCGGATCACCAGCTTGGCTCTTACGACGGCATGGATGTGGGGCCAGTCGATAGGAAGGATTGATGGTGTTGCCCAACAAGCCGCTGGTTCCGACTCGCACCGGCGAAGCGGCGGTGCTCGCGGCACGGCGTGGGCGTTAGGAGTCGATAAGACATGCAAGTGGGCATGCCATGGCGCTATCTGGGCGAGATTCGAGATACAGTCGAGGGTCGTTGCATCACGCTTACGAACGGTGGTGCCGCTCTTCTGATCCCCGTGCTGTTGATATTCATGGCAGCCCTTGCGTTTGCAAATCGATCGGTCGTGCCGCTGTCGCTTACACTGGTAATTCCGCTGCTTCTCATCAAGTCCACCTGGTATGTCTGGTATGACCGATTGGTGGTAGAGCACCAATCAACGCTGTTTGGACTTCTGCTGACTAAGAGGGAGTATCCTTTGCGGCGCGGCGACTCGGCTTCAATCGAATTGATCGAAGACTCTATGTTGTTGGTGGCGCGTCCGCGCTGGCACAGATTGACGTTGTGGTCGACTGCGCTGTGCCATAGCCGAACGGTGATTAGGTCAAATCAATATGAAGAACTCGAGCGCGCGGCCGCTCTGTTCAACGAAGCAATTGGAAAAGCGCTGTCACATCGATCGCCTCCTAACCATGCGCTGCAGGCGACGTGCGAAGACGCACGCGCCTGAGCGCAAATGTTAGATCTTCGAATGTACGGACCGGAATCAATCGGCTACTGGAGCGACCTGAAGGCCCCCAACTGTGGTTCAAAGCACCAGCATTTGATGGCGGGAAAGAGATATCGGGTGGCCCGCGAGTTCCGCGACTATGATCGCGATACCCATCCAATCGGTGAAAGCTGGGTATTCATGGGCTACTCCTTCCTGCCCTATGATGATGGCCTGTCGCTCTTCGTCTCACTGGATGGCAAGCAAGAGTGGCACATTCCAATGCAGTGGCGACCCGAAGAGCAGGGACCCGTGTTAGGCAATCTTGCTGAGTATGTGGCAGAAGAGATCTAGCAACCGGCTCGAGTTCGCGCGCCAGGCGCGCCCGACTCGCAAAAGCGAGGCGCGTTTGCGTGCGCCCAGCAGGGGCATGACCCAGGAGGTGCAAGTCCTCTTATCCTCAGATCATCGATGATGAAGCGAAGCGCAACTGCGCGGGGATGACCGAGCGTGGGGAGGAAGCGTGGAGCGAAGCGATGGGCCGACGAACAGGAACCAGATGAGAGGCAAAGCCGAGCGGGGCGGGCGCGCAAGAGCGCAAGTCTCGATGATCAAGGCTCAGGCGGCGTAAATCCGGTGGTCGTATCGTGAAGGGTGCTGTTGCTTATCTGGGGAAATCTCGCCTGCATCCGAAGGGATGACGCCCAAGCTAGGCGGAGCTGCAGCTGATCGAACACACGGTCGCGATGAGTTCGCTCGCTTGCTTTCGGAAGGAGTTGTCTCTGAGACGAAGATCCGGTGCCCGGAGAGCTGTGGTTCGCCCACATCGGTAGCTTATAGATAACGGTCTGAAGCGCCCGGACTTCGTGGGAGATCGCTCTGCATTTCGTAGAGGCGCGATCCCGGAGGTCGTTTTCCTGTATCGTACGCTTGGCACGCAGTTCACCTTTGGATAGCGACACCCATGCTCGAACGCATCCGAAACCGATTGACGGTTCTTTTAACAATTCTTTTGCCGATGTCGGCGTCCGCGGCGGAGATCCAAATCGTTTCTTCGCAACCGCCTTCACCTCCATGGACATTCCAGCTTCAGCGTGCGGACGCTCCGGTGCCCTGTCGTGCAGGGGAGCATCCACCAAAGTGTGTAACCAACAGCCTCGTCATCGAGAATCAATCGGGCCGTATTCTCGAGTGCCAAGCCGAGATTCGCTACGACGGATTGAACAGCGAAGGTTTTCCGAACATGGTTAAGCCAGCTGTTCTCATGCCACGCGAGAGTCGTGTCGTGCTCAGTGAACGTGCGTTGCCCGAGGTTGCGGTCGCTTCACACAATGTCACTTGCAATGCTCGGGCGCTGGACACGTCGAGGCTGACGCGTTCGTGCAAATCGAACCTCGATACCAGCAAGGTCGATCTCGCTGCCACTTATCCGCCCACTTCACGCCGTGCTGCTGAAGAAGGGCCGGTGATCCTAGAGTTTTCGCTGACTCGCGAGGCTGGCCCGCCGAAGGATGTCGTCGTCGCGGGCTCCAGCTTGTTTCCGAGACTGGATCAAGCGGCAGTCGAGGCAATCTCCCGCGCGACCGGCTCGACCGACTGTGAGGTCGGTCGGTTCATGTTTAAGTTGGATTTCAAACTGCACGAGTAATAGTGGCGAATGCCTAGGGATTCGAAGGCAAAGATCTGATCGTGTATGAGGAAGATCTAAAGCGTCTGTCGATTGACGAGAGCACCGGTGAGATCATCGTCTAACAGGTCATTCGACACGGACACGCAGCGACATTGCGCCGCAATGCCACTGCGTGCCGGTCAACTCCAGCGTTATGTGTTCGAAACACTATGAAACTGCCGGCAGACTCTGATCCCAAACAAGCAAGGCGTAGAGCTGTGGTGAAGGCGGTTGCCCTGCTATTAGCGCTGTTCGTTCTAGTCGCCTGCATGCTTGCGCCAATCTTCATATTGATGTTGATGTCCGGGTTGTCGTTCGAATCAAAATTCCCGGAAGACAAGGCTTGGCTTGTCGTTGTTGGAGGCGCCGTCGGAGCTGGGGCGGCTTATCTAACCTATCGCTCGATCTTGGTCAGAGCGGGCGGCTTCGAATCTCATGAAGTGGATCGGATGTGGCATGGCGAACGTAAGAACACATAACAAGCCCTTGCACGTGACGCGCGAAACGCTGGGCTGCCTTCAATTTTTTGGCATGAGCGTTCGGCTATGGATTGGCATTGAGTGCAAGTCTCTTCATTGTTCTAGTCGTTCTTGCATTCTTTGAAATGACGCCATGGGACTATCCGATCGGTCTGCTTCCGCTGTTCGTCCCTTTACTTCTTCTAGGTGTGCTCATGGCTCGCGCCAAGCCGTACGAGCCGCGTCGTTCTGGCAGCTCTGGGCAATGAGGCACTCGTATAGAATCACACAGGCGAGGCGCCCGTGCTCGCGGCACAGCGGCGGCGTTGGGTGTTCCAAAGATATGCGCACGATGCTTGCGACAATCTTGGTCGCTCTTGGTGTTGTCGGCTGCGCTAGACACAACGAAGACAAAGAGGTCCTAGGCGCAGCATTGGTCTACTTGGTTAGGCAACTCGATGCACAGGCCATTGGTACCGAGGGGATTCTTCTACTACGCCCAATGACGCGTCGTTGGACACAGGAGTCAATTGCGGGGTTTTCTGAAAATCCGAAGGATAAGTGCGTCATTCCGCAAGAGCTTTATTCAGCTCTCGTCGGGGGAGCGGAGACGGAAAAGCTTGTGGATTCGCTGGTCTCAACCAACAAGCTTTGGCGAATTGGTCAGGAAGAACGCCGAGACCAGATGCCGTCCTTTCCGCCGTTGGAGTTTGATGGCGTGCCGGTGCGAACTGTCGTGACTGTGAGTTCTCCGGGCTTTTCCCGGGCTGGAGACGAAGCTCTTGTGTTGCTGTCATTCACTTGGTCGGTTCACGATGCGCTCGCGAGAATTCGAATGGCGCGTAACGGCGGTGTGTGGAGGGCTCAATGCGTGCAATTCAATTTCTACGTATGAGAGAAATACCCAACAAATGTTTTGAGCCGATGCGTTCAAAGCAACACGCGGCTCAAGCATGGTGTTAGCGCTCATATCCATGCAAGGCGACAGTCTCTATTGGCTCTTTAGTTCATCCGCGCAAGCCATTGCGGCATTGTTCGCGCTGCTTTTAGCCGCATTTACGCTCGTGGTCGGACGCATGGACCTGGCGGAACAGCGCGACGAAACCCTAGTTGACATCCACTCTGAGTTGAAGAAGGAGTACTACGGAGAGCTTCGGGTGCTGACTGAGCTCACGGGATTCGCCGTGATCTTTGACTTGGCACTTGTCCTCCTGCACGGGACTGGTATCGCGTATCAGCAAGCCGTTGTGGTCGGGGTCATATTCTTGGCCAATGTGTCCGCGATCGTACTCTCCGTCTTGTTTCTGTTCAAAGTCGCTGATCCGCAAAAGGTCGGGAAGAAGTCCAGTCAGCTGCTCCGCGGCGAAGGTCTCGAGAAGAGCGGAAAGGATATTCCGATCGGGGAATTTGTGGCGTCCTTCATTCGGCTGGAAAGGAAGCTTCGGCTTCTGGCAGATGTAGATCAGCCCAACGCCGTGTCGCAGGACTTTTCTGTATCGCCCACTCGTCACGTCTCGCTACGGCAGGTGATTCGCATGCTCGTTTCGAGAGGAGTCCTATCCAAAGAGCTAGCCTATCGGCTCGAACGGCTAAGTCACTATAGGAATCTGGTAGTGCACGGCGAGATGGATCAAGTGGATCATGAGCAGTGGAACCAGTTGCTCAGTGTGCAGACCGAAGTTGATGCCTTGGCCGTATCCGGAGGTGGCGATGAGCGCTAACAGGTCGTTCTACGCGGACACGCGGCGGCATTGCGCCGCAAGGCGTGCTGGTGAGCGTACCCCTTACGGCGCAATGCCGCTGCGTGCCGGTCAACTCCGACGTTCGACCTCGAAGACTATGATTAGAGCCATTCTCTGCATCCTCGCCCTGATGGTCGGGGCTGTCGGCGTGGCAAGTGCTTGCTCATGTATCCGAGAGGGTAATGACAAGCGGACAGCTGTGGCAAAGCGATTCGAAAGAGCACAGCTCGTCTTTCTAGGCCGCATCGAGGGCACCGAGCGCTTCGCGCTCATGGAAGAGGATGACTTCGAGGTCGAATATCAGAGAACCCAGTTCTATATTATGGAGGCATGGAAGGGGGAAAAATCGAACCGCGTGTTTGTTCAGTCAGCGATCACGTGCTGCCTATGCGGCTACGAGTTCCCAGAATCGGGAGTCTTCCTCGTGTTCGCATACGGCCCTGATAAGGATGGCTACTACGAGGCGACGAGTTGTACTCGTCCTCTAAGGCGCAGCGAAGCAAACGAGGATATCGCGATACTGAATGAGCTTGTTGATGAGAGCCGAACAAGCCGTTCAACCCGGGCGCGCGCGACGACGCGCGCTCCGGGTTAATGACAGCGTCAGGCGCCATGCGAGTTCTGCTGCTCATTGCGATTGTACTTTCGGCAGCACCGCTTTCAGCGAGAGCGTGCTCGTGTATGGGAACGCAATCGATTGGAGGCGCTCTCGCGAGTGCGGAGGCGATTGTCGTCGGGCGAGTCAAAGAGCACGCCGAGCCAGACTACTCGTTCCAGCGCCTCCGGCCGGCGGCAATGGTTGTCGAGGTCACGGAATCACTGAAGGGCAGCCTTAAGGGCGACATCGAGATCGTGGAAGGCTTGATGTGCTATCAGTCCTTCGCGGCGGAAGACCTCAAGATAGGCATGTCCTATGTGTTTCCGTTGACTGAAATCGATCTAGCCAACCCCGACGATACCTTTGGCCTGATGATCGGGTCGCCCACTCCGAACGCACCAAGCTACAAGATGTTTGTCCTGCCATCATGTTCCCATAGCGCGCTATTGTTGGACGGCGCAAAGCTATATACCAATGAACTCACGTCTGACGGCGGGCGCCGACTTGAGCACTACATGAACCTTTCCTTCCTGAAGCTCCTGTTTGTGACGAGGCTATTCGACGTTTGGAGAGCAATCCCTATCATTGCCATCGTGATCATCCTTTGCATAGGCTTCGTACTCGTTCGAAAACGGCGTGCTCAGGATCATCGCGTATAACAAGATGCTCAACACCGACTTGCCAACAGGGCTGTCGCCTGTTGGTTCGCATCGCGCTTGCGCGGTGCCCGCGGGTTAGCGTCAGCGTCAGGCGAAACGAGGGGAGTACCTCGCGAATCGGGCTCGTGCACTTGGGGCCAGACGACGGGGGGCGCTGGCGTAAGCGACGGCATCGCCAGGTATCATGTCCCGCTCCGGGCTGCCCTGGCAACGTTGCACGCTGCCGGACCCCGTCAGCGTAGCGACCCGAGCCTCTAGCCCCGCGGGTGTAAATGTGACAAGAAGTTTCGCCGATTTTTCGTCGAAACTCGGTGGACTCGAAAACTCGACCCCGATTCGTAGTATTCGTAACTTACGGAATTGTGGTGAGATTGGGATCCCCGCAAAACCTCAAGAATCCCCGTTTTTGGCACTGGATTTGGCACTGGGGTTCGGTGCGGAGAAGCTGCGGCTGTCGTGGCGCGTACAATATAAGCAGCTGCGCGACCGGGACGGATACGCTCAGCAACAACTTCCGGAGTATGGCCGATTTTCCGGCGAAACTCGTTAGGTCCAAGTTACGGAGCATTGAATGCGGCAGATTTGGACGGACGCAGACTTCGAGCGGATGTCGTGGCATGACAATCACGTTCATGCTATTCGGTGCGTTGAGGGCGAGAATGGCGAAGGCGAGCTCGTTCTTGACATCGACCATATTCTCGAGTGGCTGAAGGGTAACGAAGGTGGACTGCGGTTTCGGGTTCAACCTGCGACGCTCGTCTTTCACAGCGTCATGTTTCTTCGAATCGCGATTGACTACGCCGCCGCGACGGCCGCTTTCGGGCCCTTCATGATTGATGGAATCGAGCGTCGAATAGAGAAGCGAGAGCACTATGAGGCGCAAGTGTGGCGGCTTCCCATAAGCTGGCCCGGAGGTCAGATTGAATTCGAAGCGCGCGGGTTCACGCAAACTGCGGAAGGCCTGCCATTGGTTACGTCAAGTCAACAGCTCACGCCTGCGGAGCGACGCCATGCTCCGTAACAAACAGGGCGGCCGGCGCGGTTAGACGCATGATTGAGCATCCCAAAGAGGTCGATGTCTTTGCCGCGCATGCGCGTGAGTTCATGACCTGGTGCGAAAGTGATCACAATGGCAAGACGAGCGAACAGATGCAGCGTGAATCGCTTAAGCAGCTTTCGCGTCTGTATGCTGCAGCACTGGACCTTCCCGGCGTCGATCTCAAAGAGGCTCCAGATCCCCCGAGTCAGGACCAGGCGGTGCGTCAGCGGCTGGCGGCGAACCTAAAGTCGCTTCCTTTTCAGTACTACTGGGAGGTGTTCACGCCGACTGATGACCGAGATCATGAGCCACTCACTGGAGATCTGTTCGATGATCTTCTCGATATCTATGGCGACATTGCTGGCGGGTTGTGGCTGTACGAGCGCGGACACTTCGAGGCGGCGGTATTCGAATGGTCCTTTCGCTTTGGAGTGCATTGGGGGCGCCACGTTGTTAGTGCTTTGCATGCCTTGCACTCATTTGAGGCCGAGGAAGGGCATAGTGCGCTCTAACAAACGCCTCCATGCCGGCGCTCGCAACGCCTCGCGCGGCTCATCGTTGTTGTTGACTTCAAGCATGGATGAGGACGGCGATGCTTGTTAGGTACTGGTTCCACGTCAAGCATGGGCTGGGGTACGGTGTTACTGCGTATTCAAACGAAGACGCTAGGTCACTGTTGGCAGCGCAGTGGCCACCGTCCGCGGACGCCGAGATTGTTAGCGTCACGGAGAATGTTGACGTCCGCACTTTGGATCAAGGGCATGTAGTGCCAAACATGGGGCCGCCGAACATTCGCGGTGTGTGGTTTCCGTGCCGGAACGCCTAGTGCCCAACAGTATTGAGCGCGACGGATTCGCGATAGCTTCTGGGGTTCTGGATGAGTGCGCTAGGCTCGATCTCATTCAGGATGTCGAAGGATTGCTGCTTGAATCTCCAGCTGGCGTCCGCGGACTTGCCGCCAAAGCGCCAAGCGTCGCTGCGCTGGCTCGGTCTGCTACGGTTCGCTCTCTGGTCGAGCCTGTGCTCGGTTCGCAAGCCATATTGGTCCGCTCGATCCTCTTCAACAAGAGTTTGGATGCCAATTGGCAGGTGGCGTGGCATCAAGACTTGACCATTGCGGTTGCAAGTCAGGAGGAAGCCGAGGGCTACCCATCCTGGTCGGTGAAGGAAGGTGTCGTGCATGTCCAGCCGCCGGTGCAGGTTCTCGAGCAAATGTTGAGTGTACGGCTACATCTTGATCCGGCTGATGATACGAATGGAGCGTTGTGGGTGTCTCCTGCTTCACATCGTTTAGGTCGTCTGCCAGCGGGTGAAGCAGCAAGCGCAGCCGAGCGCAGCGGGAAGCATTTGTGTGTGGTACAGGCTGGCGATGCGTTGTTGTTCCGGCCTCTAATTCTTCATGCTTCGCGAAAGGCCAAATCACTCAAGCCTCGGCGAGTGATTCACCTGGAGTTCGCTGGTGCGTCGTTGCCATCGTCACTTGCGTGGGCTGAGGCTGCCTTATGAGAGGTCATGGCGATCAGTGCGCGGTGCTCGCCGCTTTGCTCAATACGTCAGCGAGCGGGCGTATCGGAGGGCGCTGGCGTAAGCGACGGCATCGCCAGGCATGCTTTTCGCTTCGGGCTGTTCTGGCAACGTCGCACGCTGCCGGAGCCCGTCAGCGTAGCGACCCGAGCCTCTACCCCGCGGGTGTAAATGTGACAAGAAGTTTCGCCGATTTTTCGGCGAAACTCGGCGGACTCGAAAACTCGACCCCGATTCGGAGAATTCGTAAGTTACGGAATTGTGGTTAGATCGAGATCCCCGGAACACCTAAAGAATCCCCGTTTTTGGCACTGGATTTGGCACCGGGGTTCGGTGCAGAGAAGAAGATGCGGTTGTCATGGGCTTCTAATAAACAAGCGCAATCCGGTTGAGGTGGGGCCCGCATCTGCTGATGCCGCCGACTCGGTGCATCGCGGATTTTCCGGCGATATCTAGCTGACCACATCGCCAGCGCTCGTCAATGTTTTGCCAAAAGCGGTGCAATCCCCTCGCGCGAGAGGTGGGCACGGGAACCCAGATCGGACTTTTTGGCCGGTCTATGTCTTGCGGCCAGGGCAGATCGAAATCGAGGGACTTGGCGATCACAGAAAGAGAACAGCTGCCGGGCCTGCTCGCGGGGTGGAGGGTGCTACATGCCGCTCCGTGGCGAGATAGGTAAGGAGGTCACAATCTCCGGGGGCGCCCATCGCCCGAGGGGGCCGGGGGAGGGTGGAAGCGAACAAAGCGCCGAACCCAGAAGACGTAATGCCTTCTCTGGCCGTAGGCTACAGTGAGAGCCACGAATGTGCTGGCGCGGCTCGTCGAACAGCCGCACGGATGCAACTTCGGGCACCGGTTTCCATAAGTTGGTTAATGCTGTATGTATAGACAGATTGGGTGTCAATTCTCATGGTTGCACGTAGACTTACCGGAGAGTCGCGCTCCAGGTTATTCAGCAGCGCACAGGTTATTCGTCACAGGGCGCACTTCTAAAACAAGTTATGTGCCAGAACATGGACGCTGAATACTTCAAGAAGTCCATTGCGCCACTGCTGAAATCGGGCGGCTTCAAGCGATATGGCACTACGTGGCGCAGGGATCAGGTGGAAAGTATTGCCGTCTTCAATGTTCAGAAATCACAATGGGGCGGCGGCATCTTCTACGTGAACCTCGGAACATACTTTCGTTCACTCGGCGACGACGCATTGCCGACCGAGAATAAGTGCCATGTACGTGTTCGACTTGATATCGAAGATCCGGGCAAGGTCGCAGCAAACGCACTCTCATGGTTTGCCGCGCGCGCGGTCCTGCGAGATGCAGCATTGTTGGCAGAAGAGGACTCAAAGCGTGGTCTGGTGTTCAAGGAAGTTCGTCGTGCAGTGGTCACATAACAAGCCGCTGGTTCCGACTCGCACCGGCGAGGCGCCGTTGCTCGCGGCACAGCGGCGGCGTTCGGCTGCAACACCATGAAACCCGTACCTCCGGCCATTGCGAGCGGCGCACCTGAAGGAACCGAGTGGTTTGGAGGTGCTGTCGATCGCTCCACAATGACTCTGCGTGTCCATTGCCCGCCTGATAAACGCGAAGCTGTTTCGCTTCTGCTCGGTCATGAGTCAGACGAAGAGCGGAGATCCTGGCGGTTATCTGCTCCAGATTCGGCGGATGCAGACCTTGACACCCAGGTGGAATGGATGCTGTCGCGGTTGAGTTCCGATCTCGCGGCGTGGCGCCGAGTCACATCAGAGTACACGGTTGATATCTTCTGCGGGCTGTTCCTAGAGCGCACGAACAGCGGTGTCACGCTGGAGCCGGAAACGATGCGAAAGCTCGCTGACCGCGGCATTCAGCTTGGTTTCGACATCTATGCGCCTTGAAAGCCGCAGCGCCGAAGAAGCCGCTTGAGCCGACGCGGTGGGACTTTGGCGTGTTTCGTTTGTTCCATCTCGCCGCGCGGCTCAGCGGCGCCGTTAGATGCCAGATGACTCTCACAGAACGAATCGCTGCGTCGATCGAGGCGCTGCCACAGCGCAACCGCTCTGGATCACTTCAGGTTTGGGGCGAGTGGTTTGGTCGACCGATGGACAACGTTCACACCTGCGTATCGTGCACTGCAGGAGCAGACCACATCGTCATGAGTTTCGATGGAGGAGAACGCCTCACGGTCTGGAAGCCGGACGTCCATAAGGCGCGGGGCTTTACTCTGCGAATCCCAAGTGCGTCACGCGTGAGGTGGGAGTGGTTCTACTTTGGTCGCCCTCGGTCGGTGGAGAATCTGCTCTTCAATGACTATGTTCGCGCTGGAGATTCGATTCGTCGCACAAGCAACGCGCCATGGCCCTCTTCGAATGAAGCTGATTCAAAGTTCGACGCAGTGAATCTGGTTGGCTTATGAGCAGAGCATCTAACAAGCGAGTCAAGTTCGCGCGCGGTGTGCGCCCGACTCGCAAAAGCGAGGAACTTTTGCTTGCGGCTTATCCGCGACGTTAGGCTTGATATGAAGATGGTCCTCTCAATTCTGGTCCTACTTGCCATGTTGGCTGGCTGCGCCAGCAATCGCGGCAACCCACCAGTGTGTGGCGGTCAACAGAACTCAGATACGATGCGCACGGAACGTTTGGTGAAGCTGAAGTCTCGCACAGACGCTCCGATGCTGTACTGGATCTCGGGTCACTACGCCGTACTCATGCCTCCAGATTCTGTCATCAGTCTCCTGCAGTCTTGGGTTGCCGAAGATATGTACGGGCCTCACACACCAACTCTTCTAAGTTGGGTCAAGGCAAGCATTCCCTTGGCGGAGGATACCGACCTCAACAAGTACGTCATTAAGAGCACGCGACTTGAAAATCTGCCTCGGTACATTGCAGCCGCGCTGCTGCAGAGAGGCGATGCCTCCGTCATTGATTTGTGGCAACTGGATAAGGACAAGAATCTATCCGACATACAGGTGCTGGAGTTGGCGAGCAGCGGTGGCGAGTGGCGCTACTTCTGCGAAAAAAGCGGCGAAGAAATTCTATGGGTCACTGACATGATCGTTGGTCTTCAGTTGCAGGCTCCGCCTAACAATCGGCTCGAGTTCGCGCGCAGTGCGCGCCCGACTCGCAAAGGTGGTGCACCTTTGCTCGCGGCTCAGCCGAGGCGTTAGGGCGCTTTATGCCGCGGAAGCACAGTCTTCTTCGCCCTTTGGTCGCGCTCATAGTAGTAGCTGCGCTCTTCGGATGTCAGCCTGGTCGCGGACCGTTCGCACAGATACAAGTTTGTCTGGGTGGGTCGGGCGAAGTCCCGAACTTCAAGCTGCTCCTGCAATCGATTGCCGCGGAGCGAGGCCTGAAGTACATCGATGCCAGTGTCGAGACCATGAGAGGGCTCAAAGAGATCGGTGCTACCAATGAGAACATGCATACCTCCGGCGAATTGATCCACCTCGGGCTGGAGGGTGAGAACGGCCAGCTGATCGCAGGGAATATGGGGCTAAACTTGTACGAGGTGGGAATCGGCTTTGGACATGAGCCAAATCCAAAAAGCGCACAAGCGTTTGTAGAGTTGGTGACGTCGCGGTTGAAGCAGCATTGGAGAGTAAAGAGCGTGCCTTCCAACCAAGGCATGCTCCCGGACCCATCTTGTGCCCCAGTGGAACAGGGCGAGAAGTGAGCCCTAACAAACGGCTCCAGAGCGACGCGCAGAGTGCACGCGCCTGAGCCTTGGAGGGCGCAGGCGTCAGGCGCGCTGGTTTGTGCGCCACCATTCCAGATTTGTTGAGTTCCGCAGTGTATCCAGGTGGTGATTGTGTCTAGGCAGAAGTTGATCTCGATCAATTTGGACGCAGCGAAGCAGCTTGTTCGACTTATAGAGCGCTTCGAAGTGAAACTCTGTGTTGGCTGTGGCGGGGACTACCATGACGACGGATGTCCAGCGAAGGATGCGATGCAACTCTGAAACTATTTGACGCAGAGGGTGAACAATCCGACGAAGAGCTATGGTATCTAGATCTTCCAACGGCGGATCGCGGACGCCTAACAGGCAGTTGCAGCGGGCCGGATAGTTCCTTTCGCGTGCTGGGGAGTTATTCAAGTGATCGGGCATCCAGGCGCGGGGTGCTAGTTGCAGCGATCGAGGGGAATGGCGCCTAAATAGGGGCCGGTGTGGCAACCTTCAATTCTTCGCGATGTGGGCGCCAAAGCAAAGGGTGAGTTTCGCCGATTTTTCGGCGAAACTCGGCGGACTCGAAAACTCGACCGCGATTCGTAGTATTCGTAAGTTACGGAATTGTGGTGGGATCGACATCCCCGGAACACCTCAAGAATCCCCTAATTTGGCACTGGATTTGGCACTGGCGTTCGATGCGGAGAAGCTGCGCGCCGAAACCAGAAGACGTAATCCTTGCTCAGTTTATACTCATTAGTGGCCAGCCATTCGGAGGTTCGAATCCTTCCGCCTCAGCCATTCATCGATTCTTGTCAGGCCACGCCCCGCGAGCGCATCTGCTCAACGAATTCCGGCAAAGATCCGCCAGCCCCACTGCAGTCGGCGATCGGTTTGCCAGGAGATCGATCAACTCATCGCGAATGCTCGCGTTCCTGATGCTGAAGATGTGAGCAGAAGCTTCATGTGAAATGCTCTGATTCCGTTCAGGAGCCTGACGACTCAACCACCGGACGTGCCGTCTCCGGCCCGTCCGTGTTCAGCGCTGAGTTGGGTCGCTGCCTTGACCTGTTGCTTCGTCAGCGACAGCATGACCATCCCGCCTGTAACGAGTCCACAAAAAATATCACCAAGAAGTGATTCTGCAGTGAAACGTGGCAGCAGCAGGCGAAGCAAAGCATTCACCGCGAGTGATGCAACAATGGCAGCCATGACAGTCACCAATGCGGTTGTTTGAAACCGACCTGGGCGCCACGTTGCAAACCGTTGACCCGCCAACGCAGCGGTCATTCCGATCGGGGCAAGAATGAGCCACATGATCAGCAAACCGAAAAAAAGCGCCGCAACTGTGGGATACAGCCGTATCGACTGGTAAGTGACCAGAAGTGCGGAAGGGAAGCCGAGCAGGAAACCCTGAACGATGGCTTTGGTGGATGGGCTCATGGAGGTCGGACGTTTGCGTTTAGCGGTGCGAATTTTCGAGCGTTCGCGGGAATCACGCAAGTACGCGCATAACGATGAAGGCAACCGCCACAACGGCGTAAGTGGTTGCGAGCCCCGAGACCCGCAGATTGGCCTGGCTCCGCAACGCTGGATTTCTGGAAAGCACGACCAGCGACCAGGTGCTGGCAACGATGCAGGCGATCGTACTGCCAAAAAATGCAAGCATCAGAATGATCGTTGAATCATGTGGGCCGTGGCTGCCTCCACCAAACACACAGTGACAGAGGTGTGAGGTGAGTGGACAAATGGCTCAAGCTGGTTGCCCGCTCTGTCTGGGTGTGGAAGGGCTAACAGCGATCGAGGGGGAGCCGAGGGGGTAACAGGGCCCGTATGGAAACCTTCAATTCTTTGCGATGTGGGCGTCAAAGCCAAGAGTGAGTTTTTCGCCGATTTTTTTTCGGCGAAAAACTCGCAACGCGCATTTCGATAGCTGCCGGAAAGAGTCGACGTCCCACGCGTTCTGTTTGGCGGGATGTGTAAGAAAAGCCTCAACCTCAGCGGCACCCAGCGCCGATGGATGGCGGAGGCGGCAAACGAATGAAGACCCGAACCCAGAAGACGTATGCCTGCTCTGTCCGTAGGCCATAGTGGCAGTATCGAATGCGCTCGCACAGTTGGTCGAGCAGTCTCACGGACTGCAACTTTGGACGTCCGGTTTCCATAAGTTGGTTAAAACTGCATGCATAGACAGTTCGTCTGTCAATTCTCCTGGGTACGCGTAGACTTACCGGAGAGTCGAGATCCAGGTTATTCAGCACCGCCCAGGTTATTCGTCACAGAGCGCGCTTTTAAACTAAGTTCGGCTACAAGATGAAACGAGGAAAGAAGCGAGTGGCAGTTTCAGGTGTTGCTCCGGCGGACCCGTCGAAGTGGTCTGAGGCAAGCCAGCGCTCCGTTTCAGCTGAATGGACGCGGGAATACCGCGACATCGAGTACTCGTGTTGGCGTTGCCAAGCGCCCGCGATCTTTACTGCACAAGATCAGAAGCGCGCTTATGAGGTCCAGAAAGCACCAATCGATCAGCGAAGAACTCTGTGCCCTGACTGCTGGAAGAGATCACTCGCCATCGCTCAAGACATAGACGGCTGCAAAACGACTTGGGCGGATTCGAAATCCAAGCTGCAGCAAGACAGCGCGTTCTTGTCGAAGTGGCTGCAATTGTTGAAGGAACAGGAGCAATATGTGCGTTACCGTCCTGACACGGCCACCAAGAACATGCTAGGTAGGCTGCTGCAACGGATTGCCGAACAAGCCGTTGCAGCCGATCGCCCGAAGACGGGCACCGGCTGAACGGCGGCGTTGAGGCCGTAGCTACAGTCTCGTTAGCGTCAAGACCATGGAAACCATTGCAGCATTCATGCAGAACGAATCAGCGGTCATCGCTGTGGGAATCATTGCGCTGATCATTGGAGTCACTGGTCTGCTCGTGCTCGGTGCGGTTTCCTTCGCTTCCACATTTGTGCACCGTTTGCCCGGTGGGCCTCTAGCGTTGGCGGGCTTCGCGATCATCATTGCAATGTTTGCGTTCGCCAGTCTGATGACATCAACAATGGAGTTGCAGTACGGCCCACAGGGCGCGGTTGTAGAGGCCGCTATGTACACGCTAGGCGGCTTCTTTGCGTGCTCGGTTATGCGCGCCTGGCGTGGTGGAGTCTGCGAGGTCGCAATCATGAGCGCTAACAAGTCGCTGGTTCCGACTCGCACAGGCGAGACGCCAGTGCTCGCGGCACAGCGGTGGAGTTAGGCAATGAAGGCTGCCATCACATTAGCGCTGGAACTGGTGGGGCTCGTTGCATGTACGAGCCAGCATCCGGAGAAGGCGATCCTTGAGGTCGCAAAGCGAGATTCAGCGGAGTACTGTTCGAAGCGGTCACGAGAAGCGTGCGAATTCTCGATTGTGAAGACGCCGGATGGCTGGGGTGTAATGGCAATACCAATCACCCGATCCGAGGATGGACGGCGTGTCTACGTGCCTGGTCTGTGGCATTCGTACTCTTATGACGACAAGGGGAATCTTTTGAGGGAGATGCTAGGACTGTGAGCTGCAGAATGCCTAATATGCGGCTCGAGTTCGCGCGATAGTTCCTTTCGCGTGTGCGGGAGTTATTCAAGTGATCGGGCATCCAAGCGCGGGGTGCTAGTTGCAGCGATCGAGGGGAAGGGTGCCTAAACAGAGGCCGGGTATGGCAACCTTCAATTCTTCGCGATGTCCGCGCCAAAGCAAAGAGTGAGTTTCGCCGATTTTTCGGCGAAACTCGGCGGACTCGAAAACTCGACCGCGGTTCGGAGAATTCGTAGGTTACGGAATTGTGGTTAGATGAGATCCCCGGAACATCTCAGAATTTGGCACTGGATTTGGCACTTGGGTTCGGTGCGGAGACCCTGCGGCTATCGTGGCTTTCGAAATATACAAGCAGTTGCGCGTGGCTGGGGACGGATGTTCTGAGCAACGACTCGGAGTATCGCCGGTTTTCCGGCGAAACCCGCCGCGCCCGATTTAAAAAACTGCCGGATGGAGTCGACAGGGCGTGCCGTTCGACGAGATAGTACGGAAGGCCTCAACCTCAGGAGGGATCCAACGCGCGATGGATGGCGGAGTTGGGGGAACAATGAAGCGCCGAACCCAGAAGCCGTATGCCTGCTCTGTCCGTAGGCTATAGTGGCAGTATCGAATCCGCTCGCGCAGCTGGTCGAGCAGCCGCGCGGATTGCAGCGTTGGACGTCCGGTTTCCATAAGTTGGTTAATGCTGTATGCATGGACAGATAATCTGTCAGTTCTCATGGCTGCGCGTAGACTTACCGGAGAGTCGAGCTCCAGGTTGTTCAGCAGCGCCCAGGTTATTCGTCACAGAGCGCACTTCTAGATCAAGTTAGCTCTGGAGAATGCAGTGCTGA
The DNA here is from genome assembly GCF_003104955.1 of Steroidobacter cummioxidans. NCBI lineage: Bacteria > Pseudomonadati > Pseudomonadota > Gammaproteobacteria > Steroidobacterales > Steroidobacteraceae > Steroidobacter > Steroidobacter cummioxidans. The sequence goes on from NZ_LSRW01000086.1 coordinate 29,544, forward strand.
ACGAAGGGCGGGTGTACTTCGGCCTATTCGGAGATGACTTCGATCCGGAGTCTCTGGCGATTGGCGTTGCTCCGACGAAGACAGCCAGGAAGGCGAATCCTATTCCGAAGCAATCCTCATGGATGTACTCGAGCGAGAGGGTGCGAGGCGAGGTCATCGACGTGTATAAGATGTCGGCATCGTTGGTTGCTGATCTTGAGCCGCACATACAGAACATCCGTGAAGCGATGCAGAGGCACGGTTTGGAGGCGGTACTGGAAGTCGTGCTCACGATAACTCCGGATGACTCAGTGTCGACACCAATCCTGGGCTTCGACCAAAGAGTGATCGCATTCCTGAACGACATCGGAGCAACGATCGATGTTGATTTGTATCGTGGAGAGAGCTAACAAATTGTATATGGACTCCCCACGCGTGAGCGCTTGGCCCAACAAGCCGCTGCTTCCGACTCGCACCGTCGAAGCGCCGGGGCTCGCGGCACAGCGGCGCCGTTAGCCTTCGGGAGAAGAAGTGAAGTACGACGATGCCTCATGGCACTACGGAGCCGACAATTTTCCAAAGGATCTGGCAGAAGAATCCGGCGCGACCCATGCCGGAATGTTCGTCGCTTGGGCCTTACTCTCGGGACTCGCCGGCTCAATACACATCGAAGACTTTCCCGACGACATCCCGAAACTTGCGAGTCGCTCTGTAACGCCGGGAGTGTTCTTTCTTGAAGCGTGCGACGGAAAGTTCACGGACGAGGACCTGAACGAAGAAGGTAACAGCTTTGCCAGCGACTACTTCGAGTTTGAGAAGGGCCAGTATCTAGCGGACTACGAGTCTATTCTCGGAGAGCCGGGTCGAGACCTCTACTACGTCGCCGATACTTGGGAGAACTTTGATCGCCTTCGCCCGGTTCTCGATAAGCGATTCGCCGAATGGAAGGCAAGAAATGGCTAAGAAAGCGGTGGGGTTCGCTCCCGTTGGTCGACCGACTCGCGAAAGCGCGGCGCCTTTGCTCGCGGCTCATCGCTAGCGTTAGTCATCAAATATGGATCTCGGGGAATACCGGAAGCTCTACGGCAGCATTTCAGATGCGGCTCCCGGCTGGGACGCCATCGACGCCCGTTTACGCGAGGTTTACGGCACGCAAGAGCCGAAACATTGGGGAACGGTCATTAAGGCAATGCTAGGTGGCCCCGGCCGGATCGATGGAATTAGTGCATACGAAAGTCGAGCCGGCGGAATCGACCATCTGCACTTCTGCACTTACGGCTACACCGATCTCTATTACAACGAGGAAGCAGTCGGGAAAGACTTCAGCAGGTTTGGGTTCGAGATGACCTTCCGGCTTGCGTCTGTGCTGCCGACGCAAGAAGAGCCGATCTGGGTTACGTGGTGACTAAAACAGCATCGTAATTGCAAACCTTCATTGTTCGATGACGTGGGCTCCAAAGTAAAGGGTGAGTTTCGCCGATTTTTCGGCGAAACTCGGACTCGAAAACTCGGTAGCGGATCGGAGAATTCGTAAGTTACGGAATTGTGGGGAGAGGGAGATCCCCGGAACACCTCAAGAATCCCCGAGTTTGGCACTGGATATGGCACTGGCGTTCGAGCTGCGGCTGTCGTGGCGATTCTAATATACAAGCAGCTGTGCGCGGCTGGGAAATAGATGTGCTGAGCAACGGCTCGGAGGTATCGCCGATTTTACGGCGATCCCTAGCTGGCCACATCGCCGGCTCGTCGATGTGTGCCAAGGGCGGTGCAAATCCCCTCGCGGGAGGCGACCACGAGAGCCCGGATCGGGCTTTTTCGGCCGGTCTATTATCTTGCGGCCAGGACAGATCGAAATTGAGGACCAGGCGATACAGCAGGGAACAGTCCGCAAGTGCCTTTGTAGGCGGAGTGTGCCGCATGCCCGCTCCGTGGCGAGATGAGGTAAGGAAGGCATCGACTTCCCAGGGCGCTCATCGCCGGGGGTGCTCGGGGCGGTGCAAACGTAAGCGCCGAAGCCAAGAATGCGCTCGCGCAGCCCGGTCCAGCAACTGCACGGATTCAGACTTTGGACCTCCGGTTTCCATAAGTGGCTAGTGCTGTATGTAGACAGTTCGCGTGTCAATTTTCATGGTTGCACGTAGACTTAGGGAGAGTCCCCGTCCACGTTATTTAGCAGCGCCCAAGGTTAGTCGTCACAGAGCGCACTTCTAAATCAAGTTGGGCCAGAGGCGCAGATGATCGAGCTCGAGTGTAAAGCAGTGCTGTTCTACTCGGCGAAGGACGAAGCGAGCTTCTTTGCGTGGGCGGAATCAATCCCGGCTGTTTCGTCCGTCTTCGGCAGAGGTCAGATAATCTATATGTCTGTGAGGTCGCAATCCATTTCGGATCGATCCTTGCGTGAGCTTATCGGCCTCTTCCAACGATATAGGATATCGATGCGTCAGCTCGCTCAGTTTCGGACCGAGAAGAACCAAGCCTGGTTTGCAGAGCGTGAGGCGTTTTGGTTCAGATCCACTTTTGGCCCAACAAGCCGTTCAACCCGATCGCGCGCGAAGACGCGCGCTCCGGGTTAACGGCGGCGTTACAAGGCATCTCAGATATGTCTGGCACAAGCTGGGTCTTCTCCGCGCTCGGGGCGATTCTTGCCGTCGGTCTCCTCGATCTAGCTATCGCGCGGGCAGGGCACGCTTCGGCCCTCCTATTTGTCTTCGAGTTCCGTCAGAAGCTCGCGTCACTACTGGAAAGCGGAAACCGGGAAACCTATGAGTGGCTTACGCTGAACGCCACGCGGATGCAGGCGCAGCTTGGAAGCGAAGGAATCGTATCGTTCCGTCCGCCGTTCGCGAACTACATCGTCCCGAACTATGTCGTCGTACCAAACGCACTTATGGAAATCCGGAAGTGCTTTGACGACAGCATCCTTTCGAGAGGGAGCCTGCAGTCCCAGTACGCTGCGCTGCTCGACGACGCGCTTCTGCGTCATCAGGGGACGGTTGAGGAGAGAGTTCGTCGGAATACAAGATCCTTCTTGAACCCTTTGAAGTGGCTTGCGCGCGGTGTCTCCATTATTCTCGGTGTGCCAATTTGGATCTTGCAGTCAGTTGGGCTCGTGTCCGAAGCGTCCGGAACTAGATTCAGGGCTTCTCGGGCCTTCCAAGTTGTGTCCGGATTCTCTGCTCTAGTCGGATTTGCAAGCGCCGTGGTCGGTCTCGTCACTGGCTGGGAGCCTTTCATTGCCCTCGCACGAAAGGTCGTGCCCTATGCCTTCTAACAAATCGGTCGACTCGGACACGTTGCGTCAAGGGGCCGCACGGTGCCGTCGGAGATCGTGCACCGTGCGGCCCCTTGCCGCAACGTGCCGGTCACCTCTACGTTAGCTTTCAGAAATGCCCTCCATCCCAGCGTTGCGAGTCTCACTTGAGCGAACCACTTCGGACGCGAAGGATTTGTTCTTCTCTGTAGCGGCTGCAGGAACCCGCGAAGAATATCTCGCCCGAGGAAAGTTGGCTGATGCAGGTGCCGGAGCCGTGTACGCATACTTCGCTGAAGATGGAACCGCACTGTATGTCGGCGAGGCCGGCCGACCAATAAAGCGGCGCATGCACGATAAAACATCGCCGCACAAGTCCACCGCCTGGTGGGATTCCTGGACCAGCGTTCGGTTCATGCAGATCACCGACAGGACGGACAGGCTCACGCTTGAGCTACTACTGATCCTGGCGCTGAGGCCGACGTTCAACTCTAAACCTGGTCCTAGGGATTTCGCGAAGATGTTTGAAGATGAAATCTAACATCCGCTTCGAGTTCTCGCGCCTAGCGCGCCCGACTAAAAAAAGCGCTGCGCTTTTGCGCGCGGCTCAGCCGGGACGTTAAGTGGCAAGGAGAGCGAGGAATGATAGAGCTGGTTTTAGTTGTTGTTGGTCTTCTTGTGTTGATTGCCGTGACTGGCTTTGTGGCGGCCATGAAGAAGCGGGATGGCAGACCCAGCTCGGACGATCTCCAGTACCAATCGAGCAAGGTATTGTTCTCTGCAGCAGAGAGATCATTCCTTGGCGTTCTTGATCAGGCGGTTGGCCCGGAATATCGGGTCTTCGGTAAAGTCCGCGTCGCGGACGTGGCAAGTCTAAAATCCGGCTTATCTAATTCGGCACGTCAGGTGGCGTTGAAGCGAGTCGCTGCAAAGCATTTTGACTTCGTTGTGTGTCGTGCCAGCGATCTATCGTTGGTCTGTGCCGTTGAGCTCAATGATAAGTCGCATTCCAGCCGGCGTGTACAAGCTCGGGACGAGTTCTTGGCGAAAGTATGCAGCGTCATTCGCCTCCCGCTTCTCAGTGTTGAGGCGAAGCGGGCCTACTCAGTTCACGAGATTCATCAGCATTTCGCTTCTCTCACCTCGTCAGCTCGAGGACCCGTGCCGCATGTTGGGCAGAGCAATTAAAAGCGCGTAAAGTCCGCGCCCTGCGGGCGTCCAACTCGCACCGACGAAGTGCCGATGCTCACGGCTTACGCGCGGCATTAGGCTTTACAGGATCAATCAATACCTATCGAATCATTCTATGAACTCTTCGACGATAGGGAATCGGGCGGCCTGCTTGACGAGATGCTGCATGACGGTGAGTACGAGAAGATTCGCTCCTATCGTGAGCGTCAGTTGTACGAGACCGAGGAGGCGTTGAAAATCTCCGGGATTTTTGAGGCTTCTTGGTGAGTTTTAGGGAGCCATTTTCCCGGTGGCGAGGGCTGAGTATCGCCGAGCAGTCACCGACGCAATCTCTCTGCAGGGGCCTGAGTTTCGCCGGAAAAACGGGTGAAACTCAATGCGATCGAGTGTTGGATGTTGCGGAGCCCGACCAAATCCTCCCCGCGACCCTCTCTTTGTTTCAGATCGCCTACCCACATCCACGTATGACCTCAGGCCAGCGAACAGCGGGTGTCGATTTCTCTTACGCTCATGCTGTGAACTGCTCCATAAAAAGCCGTGCACGCACGTGTGTAGCTAGGCGTATCATAGACGCATGAAGCGCTCGTCGGCCCCACGCCGATTGGAGAGGCGCAACAAGAAACATCAGCGGTGAGGTGCGCAAAGCAAATCCGCCGGGCGCCACCTCAAGAGGAGGAGCCCTTATGACAACGGATTTTGAGCAAGTCCCCTTTACGGCCACTGACTTCATCGACAACCCAGAAAATCGTTGCCCCTGCGTCCTTGTGTTGGACACGTCCGGATCGATGCAGGGCCGCCCGATCGCCGAGTTGAACGAGGGCCTAGCCCAGTTTAAGCGGGAACTCCTGACTGATGAGATGGCAACCAAGCGCGTGGAAGTCTCGGTCGTGGGATTTGGGCCCGTGCAGGTCCTCAGCCCGTTCGCTACGCCGGACGTCTTTACACCTCCCATATTAGATGCGAATGGGGACACCCCGATGGGGGCCGCCATTACTCAGGCGATCTCGTTGGTCGAGCAGCGAAAGCAGGAGTACAGGCAGTTCGGTATCGCCTATTACCGACCGTGGATCTTTCTAATTACAGACGGCGCGCCGACAGATGCCTGGCAGGATGCTGCCGCCTCTTTACAGCGAGGCCAGCGAGAGAAGAAGTTTCAGTTCTTCGCGGTCGGCGTGCAGGGCGCCAACATGGATATCCTTAAGCAGATCGCCGGGCCTGAGCGCACCCCGCTGATGCTCAAAGGCCTGCAGTTCCGCGAACTCTTCAGCTGGCTATCCAACTCGCTCGGCGCCAAGTCACGCTCGCAGGTTGGGAACGAGGAAGTGGTCGTCGAGAACCCGGTCTCGCCGACAGGGTGGGCGACGGTATAAATGGAGCTTCAAGCATGGCGTATTGCGGGGGCGAGTGCCGTCGGGACTTCGCACGCCAAGAGCAATTCACCCTGTCAGGATGCGTTTAGATGCGCTCTGTTCCAAAGTCAGGAACAAGGTGAGATTGCACTCTTAATGGCTTGTGATGGCGCAGGAAGCGCGAAGTTCTCCGATCTCGGAGCCGAACTTGCGTGTCGCGAGTTCGCCTCGAACCTTGAGCTTTACGTTGCAGATGGTCACCGCATCGAAGCACTTGATCGCGTGAAGATGCGTGAGTGGCTCGATAACGTCGTCACGGCGCTAAATGTGCGCGCCGCGGCCGATGGAGAGCGGCTGCGCGACTACGCTTGCACGTTGCTCGCAGCGATCCTCTCACCGACTCACGCCGTGTTCGTCCAGGTGGGGGACGGGGCCATGATCGTTCGCGAAGGCCCTGAGGAGTGGTGTTATATCTTCTGGCCGCAACACGGCGAGTACATCAACACGACGTGCTTTATCACCGAGCCCGATTCACTGGACAACTACGAATTCACCATTGTCGCAAACCCGGTCCACGAAGTGGCCGTGTTCACCGATGGCATCGAGCCGCTGGTGCTTCAGTACTCGACCAACACAGTGCATTCACGCTGGTTCAATCAGATGCTCCCGCCAGTGCGCGCCCTCCCGCAGGCGGGATTCGACGAGGCGCTCTCTCAGAAGCTGGCAACGTATCTGTCGTCGGAGGCGGTTTGCGCCCGCACTGATGATGACAAGACGCTCCTGCTAGCCTCTCGGATAAAGACCTTCTGATATGGCTGCGCTAACGCTCAAAGGTTCGAGCGGGCGTATCGTGCTTGGGCGCGAGCTTGGGCGAGGCGGCGAAGGGTCCGTCTATGATGTTGCAGGGCGCACGGACCTTGTCGCAAAGGTTTATCACCGACCGCCATCATCGCAAAAGTCACAGAAGCTTCTGCTGATGCCGAAAATGGCGGATCCACGGCTGCTCGCCCTCACCGCCTGGCCAATTGATGTACTGCAAGCCGCCAATGGGCAGGTCAGTGGCTTTCTTATGCAGAAGGTCGAGGGCTACAAGGACATACATGCCCTGTATGGTCCGAAGAGCCGCCGCACGGAATTTCCGGGGGCGAACTGGCGTCACCTCATTCGAGCCGCGACAAACGTCGCTCGCGCCTTCGCCGTCCTACACGAGCTCGGCTGCGTTATCGGCGACGTGAATCACGGCGGCATTCGTGTTAGCTCGGACATGACCGTGAAGCTGATCGATTGCGATAGCTTCCAGATTCAAGCCGACGGGCGCACATTATTTTGCGAAGTGGGGGTGGAGAATTTCACGCCGCCTGAGCTGCAAGGCAAACCATTCACGGGCGTGGTGCGCACTCCGAATCACGACAACTTTGGCCTAGCGGTCCTGGTCTTCTACCTGCTTATGATCGGTCGGCATCCCTTCGCCGGACGTTACAGCGGCAGGGGCGAGATGCCCATCGAGAAGGCGATCACGGAGTATCGCTATGCCTACGGGCGCAATGCTCGGTCCAATCTCATGGAACCGCCGCCCTTTGCACCCACGGCTCTAGTTGCCACCAGTGACATAGCGGAGCTATGGGAACGGGCCTTCTCCCAACAAGCCGCTCAGAGCGGCCCTCGGCCCACTGCAAAGGATTGGGTGGCGCGGCTAACGTCGCTCGAAGCCAGCGCGACGCGGTGCTCTCAGCACCCTGGGCACTACTTCGTGTCGTCGGTCGGAAGCTGTCCGTGGTGTGCGATCGAGTCCTCCGCCGGCACGTTGTTGTTCCTCGCGCCGCTAGGTGCGATGGTGCCCGACAGCCAATTCAATCTTGCCATCATCTGGTCGCGTATCACACAGATTCCCGCGCCAGGGGCGGTCCCGGCGATTGCGCTGCCGAGCGCAATGCCAAGTCCACAAGCTCGCGAACTTCAGTCCTCGCGTAAGGCACGCAAGATTGGCGGGCGGCTCGCCGTGGTTATAGCCGGCATCATCGCGTTGGCAGTTGCTCCCGATGGCGCTTTCGTGTGGTTCATGGCGGCGCTCGGATTGTGGCTCGGCATTGGCTCTTGGGCGAACGCAGGCGATGAAGTCGCTGCTTTCCGCAGGAAGCGCGAGGAGGCGGGGAGCCTGCTCACGCAAGTGGAACAAAGGCTGCGCGCCGAAACAGGTCCGGAGGGTTTCGCCCAACGACTGAAGAAACTCGAGACGGCGCGCGCGGAATTGTTGAACCTACCCGCGACGCGCGAGCGGAAAATGAAAGCGCTCATCGCCGAGCGTGAAAAGCATGCGCGCCAGCGTTTCCTAGAGCGTTTCGAGATCGAGAGCGCCAAGATTCCGGGTATCGGGCCGGCTAAACGAGCGATGCTCGAGAGTTACAACATTGAGACGGCGGCCGATGTTACTGAGTCAGCGGTGCTGCACGTTCCAGGCTTCGGTCCCGCCCTATACGGGCGGCTTAGGGATTGGAGGCGCAGTGTCGAGGTGCGCTTCAAATTCGATCCGAACTCAGCGGTAGATCCCCGTGACATCCAAGATTTGGAGAGCAAGATTGTCCAGCAGCGTACGCAGCTCGAGCGAGCGCTGGTGCAAGGTGCACAGGATCTTCAGCGTCTGCATCAGGAACTCAAACACAAACGCGAGCAGCTCCTCAAGAGCGCCGAGTCCATTGCAGCCGCATATGCCCAGGCGGATGCAGATTACAGACACCTTGAAGACTGAGTGCGGGGAGGGCTCCCGCTGTCGACAACTGCCGAGCGATATATGAAGGCTGGAATTGGGCTTTTCCAAGAAAGGTCCGCGGGCCCGCAGCGATGCTTAGCGAATGCGCTGTGGATTCAAACGCATCAAGTGACTCCCTTCACCGGACGACAGTGTCCTTCGGAGGATGCAATGGGTTTTCGGTTTCAACGACGGATCAATCTTGGGAACGGTTGGGGCGTGAACACGAGCGGATCCGGTGCATCGATTAGTCATCGGAGCCGCCACGGATCCATCAGCACGAAGGGCTTCAGTCTTCGCACCGGAATACCGGGCCTGAGCCATCGCCAGAGTTGGGGCAAGAACGCCGGAGGCGCTGCGCTCATTATCCTGGGCATCATGATGGTCGTTGCGATCGCCGAGATGGCCTTGAGAATCCTTGCTTTCCTGTTGCCACTTGTTTGGCAATGCCTTCAGTGGATAGTGCTCACGATCTACGACTTTTGTGTGTACTGCATACAGCAGTTTCGGCAATGGCGCGCGCACTCCGTGCGAGCACCGTAGCATGCTATGCCTATCCGATATCTTCTCGTGGATCGCATGGAGTGAGGGAGCCTGAAGTGATGTTCGCAAACAGCGGAGTCTGAAGAATGGATTCTCAAGCTTGCTTCTTCTGCGGTCAGCCGATCATTGGGAATCGCTCCCGGGAGCACATCTTCGGAGACAAGTTCCTGCAGTATCTGGATCTCAAGCAGACGAATCTCGCTTCATCGCTTGCCAACCCGACGACATACAGCCGGATCAAAGTTCCCGCGCACGCCACGTGCAACAATGAGGTCGGGTCCGAATTCGAGAACCAAATGCTGGGCTTGATCAAGTCGATGGACCAGAACCTCGAATTGCTTTCCAAACTACACATGCCCTCTGCAGAGCCACTGAACACGGCACTCCGCGAAGCCTTTGTCCACTGGGTCGCGAAGCTTTACTACGGCCTGCTGTATTGGGAGGCCGGCTTGCGGAATCACCAGAAGCCGGAGTATCAACAGTGGCTGCAAGGACTTCTCGCCAGTGAGGAATTTGCGTATCTCCGCAAATGTTTCATGCAGCGACTGGCCTTTCGCATACCGTCGTCTGTGTTTCACTTTCATCTGCCCGAACCGCAGCACTCGTTGCGCTTTGACTTCGGCAATGGGCTGCCACTCGGGCTCATCTACGTTAGATTTAGACAACACCTTATAGTTGCGAGCGTGGGTGACGCGTGCCTAGTGCAGCAGTGGTTTACAGCCGCGCACGTCGCGAGCGCTCAAGCAGCTCTCTCGGAAAATTCCTCCGAGGAACCACTGGCGTACTTACATGCAGTCGCCCACATCTGGGCTGTGCGCGAGTGGTTGCCGATAGCTCCGAGGCTGGAGTACGGCGAATCGGCAATTCGTGACCGATCCCGGGAGGGGCACCCGGTGCCTCCTGAGATTGACGCACCCGCCGTCAACGAACGGGCGGCAGAGGTATATGCCGAGTTGGCAGCGAAGTGGCGCGGTAGCGCCGCTTCGAGCTATACCGAAGTGTCGGAGGACGCGCCGTGATCAAAGCACGCAGCGAGGGTACGCGAAAATCACAGATGAGCACGGGCAGGTAGGCAGGCGATGTTCTTCGAATATTGGAAGACACTACCGCCAGGCGAACATGTGCATCCTGCGGATCGGTATCTTGTCGATAAGCATCGCCAGATCTTCGAGCTTTCGATTCCACCCGGACATGTAAACGGGCGGCTAAAGACAGCGCCGATAGTAGCTTGTTTTCTTAATCCAGGGATTGAGGGGCCAGACAAGGAGTTCTTGGAGACGGAAGAAGGCAGAGGAATCCTCTTTCAGCAGATCACGGGGGAGCACGACTTTCCAATAGTGATACCACGCTGGGATAAGTGGTTCTTTTCACGCGTGCAGCGAATCCGTCTGAGCAAACAGGAGCTGGTCAAGAACGTGGCCATCTTTAATGTATGTCCGTACGCGTCGCAGAACGCTAAGCTTCTCTCCGAATCATTTCTCAAGAATTTGCCTAGCGCTCAGATCGCTAGACGGTATCTACACGAAGTTCTCATTCCACAAGCCCAACGAAGAGAACGTTTTGTCGTAATTTGTCGCGGCGCGCGAGCTTGGGAGGCGCCGCGCTCACTCGAGTGCGACAACATAAGATTTGCATACCCTAGAGGTGGTCACTTCGGAGCAGACATCGCCAACAGAATCTCGGATTGGCTCGTGTCGCGGCCAGTCAATGGCGCTCAACTCCGAGGCGAAGTCCACGGCGTAGTGACACAAGAACCGCGGCTTGAAGGTCAGTAGAGGAGACTAGGCATGAAGGGCTGGCAGAAGTTCACGATCGCAATCGTTGCAGGCGTTGTCCTCGTGCTGACCGTGAACTACCTCTTCGTTCATCGAAGCCTTGCAGAGGCGATGAAAGAGGATCCTCGCAACGATGGCATCCGCGCCTTTGCTCACTTCGACTATTTCCTCGTACCGAGCTCGATTGTGTTTGACCTGCGCCGAGTTGACCGCGAGAAGAGCATGGCCGACGTCACTCGTCTGCTATTTCAGTTTGCTCAGAGGCAAGAAAGCCATCGCTACGAGCGCGTGACGCTCGCCTATCGTGGCGAACCCAAATTTCTCCTCGAAGGGGAGTACTTTCAGACTTTAGGCAAGGAGTTCGGCGAGCAGAACCCAATGTACACGATCCGGACGCTTCCTTCGAACTTGTACCGGCCGACCGGCGAGCACGCCTTTGGCGAGTGGACCGGAGGTATCTTGGGCGTGCTATCTCGGCAGATGGAGGATCACAACGAATTTCATCAGCAGTGGTACATGCGGGCGATGCTTGAAGAGCACCGCTCAGGCGTGGGACCGTCGGACTTTTGAACAATCAAAACACCCGCTGCCGTTCTGTCGCCACATCTATGTCTTAACAACGCTCGCTCCCTTTGCGACATAACTCGCAGAGCCCTTTAAGGCTCTTGAACGCTCCCGAGCAGTGCAGGATGATGACTGGACAACATGGCGCGCTCAGCGGGTGCCGAGTCGCCAACACAACTCAAGGAGACCTTCAAGGTCATCTATGACTCTAAGCGTAGAAGAGCTGGTAGCGAAGGCTAAGGATCAGTTGCGTCGTGGGCGCCATGACGAAGCGCAGATCTCTGCTAGAGAAGCGACGCGGCAGGATGCCAATGAACCTAATGCGTGGTGGATGCTGGGCCGAGCCTGCCTTGGACTGAAGGATCACGCTGGTGCGGCGCGGGCCTTTGGCAAGGTGACCGAACTTGCCCCAGATTACGCCGACGCCTGGGCCCTGTACGGGAACGCACTGTATGAAGTGGGTCGACGGGACGAGGCGGAGGAGCCGCTGCGCAACGCGTTCAGGCTTGGGACAGAGAATGGTCTCGCCCTCTTCAATCTCGCGGAATGGTGCGAAGAGCAGAAGGATGAGGAAGGGGAGTACGGGGCGCTCGCGAGGCTGGAGGAACTCGGTAATCTCGACCACCACTCACTTGTGCTTCGACTAGGTACTGCGCACTGGCGACATGACCGTCCGCACGATGCGCTGAGGTGCTATCGCAAGTGCGCCCGCAAGAAAGAGGAGGCTTCGAGCCTCTTCAACATGGGCCTGGTCTATAACGATCCTGAGATCTCACAGGACGTGGATGCGATCGACGCCTGGCGCCTGTGTGAGCACCGTTATCCCGCAGAACCTGCAGCCGCCAAGGCGTCCAAGAAGATTGCGGAAGTGCTGCCGCGCCTTCTCAAACTGAGAACCGAACTTCGTGCCGGTGCCGACTCGGTCCTCGATGCGGAAGCTTGGTTCAGCACCTACCTGAATCCGTTTGAGCTGCTCAATATCCGCGAAACCAACTACACCTTCGACATGCTCGATGCCAAGGTGCTTCAGAGGTTGAAGAAACAGCTGATGAGCGAAATTGAGCTCGAAGAGGGTAAGCTCGGCTGGATGGCAGATCATGTGGTTGACCGCTCTCGGGCATTGGCCGTCTGCGAAGAGCTCAACGATGACACCAAGCGAAAGGCGCACTGGCTGGTGTTCAACGAGAAGCCATTGCTGGATTTTCTGTCCCGAGGTTCTCACGCTTTCTTCACCGCCGCGCCGACACGCTCCCCGATCGACCTGCTGGAAACGATGGATTCCGACGAGGACACTTTCCTACCGTGGCTCAGCTCCATGTTCGCTCGTCAATACAATGCGGTGTTGAACAAGGCATTCGAAACCCGCAACCTTACGCTCCTTGAAGTACTGTTCGATGGCCGGCGCTGGGTTCTTCCGGAACACGAGGACCAGTGCTTTGAAGCGGGTCGGCGGCATGTCGAGCAGCTGCTGGAACCGTTTCGCGATGCGGCGAGCGAGGCTGAGAAGACGAAGCCCGATCTCGCGAAGGTCGAAGCACTGACGAAACTGCCGGCGGTCGCGATCCTGAACCTACTGCCGCACCCATTTCGGGATCTGCAGAATGCAGCCGTCAAATCCCTCCGAGACATGTCGCTCGCCGCTCACAATCAACACGACGACACGCTTCTTGCAACCTCCATCCTTGAGCTCACGCGCGCCTTCCATTTTAAATCGACTGCACTCAATCATCAGCTCGAGGAGGATTACTCGAAGCTGCAAGACATGCTTCGAGAGCAGAAGAAACATGAAGCTCATCTCACGAGCGGCAAGTCGGAGTGGAAGATCACGCGCGAGTTCGTCCAGCAAGGCGATCGCAACCTTCCAGTCACGCAAATTCAAGCGTTACGTTGGGGCGCACTTAACGACAACGGCATCGTCGAGTTCACCGTCGGATTCATGGATCTGAATGCGGAAGAACTGCTCTTCAGCTGGAAGACGGCCACCGACATCGAGGCGAATCGAACGCACTTTGGCAAGCTACTCGATGCCGCCATTAGCTATGTCGTGCCTCACGTACTGGAGCGCATCGATAAGCAGCTCAAGGCCAACAAACCTTTATTCGTCGGCGCCTGCAAACTCACGAAAGCGGGCATCGAATTTGAGCGCGCCGGCTGGTTCACCAACAAGCGGGTGCACGTCCCCTGGACCCAGATCGAGTCGAAGGTCGTCAATGGCAACGTCCTAGTCTGGGACAAGCTGACACCTAAAAACCAGATCGCGTTCGACATGCGGCTGACGCAGAACGCGGTCTTACTCCCCTTGCTGGCCCGCGACCCCGAGTGAAACCATGAGCCAAGTGCTGCAAATCCCTTTGGTGAAGTACGTCATCACGACGCTGAACCAGCTCTACGAGATCGAAAGCAAGTTGCGCGTGCATGGCGACCCCGGAAATGTGACACGCAATGTGCAGCGCATCCGCGAAGAAATCGAGCAGAACGCGCTTCTTTTTTACGAAGATCCCATGGGCGAGCGGTTCGATGAAACGCGCACCGACCTTGAAGCCACGATCAGTGGCGAAGCCACCGATTCCTTGAGTGTCGTGGAAGTCATCAAACCCATTATTCGAGCCGGTACGGAAGCCACCTCCCGAGTGATCCAGAAAGGCATCGTCGTCGTTCGAGCGGACGCCCAAGCACACCAAAACTCGCCATCAGTACCCCAATGAGCACGATCAATTTCGGCATTGACCTCGGTACCACCAATTCCCTGATCGCCCGGTTTAACCGCGGGCAGGTGGAAGTGTTCAAGAACCCGATTGGGTTCAAGGAGACGCTGCCCTCGGTGGTCGCTTTCCGCAACGATCGGATCATGGTGGGCGACACCGCACGCGTGTACGCAGAGAAGGATGCGAAGAGTGTCGTCAGCCGCTTCAAGCGCAAGATGGGCACGTCCGAGACGTTCAAGATTAAATCCGTAAATGGGTCTAAAACACCAACGGAGCTGTCGGCCTTCGTTTTGAAGGAGCTGAAAAACTTCGTGCAGTCGGGCGAACAGGTGGATGCGGCCTGCATTACGATTCCGGCCTCTTTCGACACTCTGCAGTCGAACGCGACTAAGGAGGCGGGCAAGCTCGCGGGCTTCAAGCACGTGCTCCTGCTGCAGGAGCCGATCGCGGCGAGCCTTGCCTACGCCAATCGCACCGGCGCGCAGGATCTGCGCAACAGCCAATGGATCGTCTACGACTTCGGCGGCGGCACGTTCGATGTAGCCCTGGTGAAGATCGTCGAGGGCGAGCTCACCGTGGTCGACCATGAAGGTGACAACTACCTCGGCGGTACGGACTTCGATGCGCTAATCGTCGAGAAGCTCATTGTTCCGGCGCTCGAGCGGCGCGGCCGCTTCGATGACCTGCTCGCACAGCTGCGTAGCGAGTCGGGCCGATATTCCTCACTGTACCCCGTGCTTCTGCAAAAGGCAGAAGAGGCCAAAATGGAGCTGTCGGCGAAATCGTCTGCCGAAATTGATCTCGGAATGGTGCGAAACCTAGAGGACGACGACGGCAAGTCCTTAGATGCCCTCATCTCGATTACGCGCTCGGAATACGAAGGGCTGATCAAGGAGGCGGTCGATGGGACGGCAGTGATGCTGAAGAAGATCCTGACCCGCAACTCACTGCAGCCGGCCGACCTCAAGTTCGTGCTCATGGTGGGCGGCACGACGTATACGCCGTTCGTGCGTAAGCGAATCGAGGAACTGCTCGGCATTCCAGTGAATACTGATATCGACCCGACGAACGCGATCGCCGTCGGCGCGGCTTTTTTCTCCGCCACGCGCGAGATCGCAGGCGACGCTCAGAGTTCCGCGGCGCCAACCGCCCGAAGCTTGAAGCTTCGGGTGAACTACAATCGCAATTCACAGGACGACGAGGAGGCATTCAATGCCAAGGCGGAAGGCAATCTCGCCGGACTGTTTTATCGCATCCAGCGCGATGATGGCGCTTTCGACAGCGGACTCAAGGCGCTGACCAGTCGGATCTCTGAGGACCTGCCGCTGCGTGCGGGCGCCTACAACGTCTTTTCGTTCAAGGTGGTGGACGGGCAGGGCACGGCGATCCCCTGTGGCGTTGACACGATCCAGATTGCACAGGGCCGCTACAGCGTGGCCGGCCAGATGCTCCCCGAGGATTTGAGCCTCGTTAAGGATGACGTGGCCAAGAACGACACGCGACTGGAATGTGTATTCACCCGTAACACGGTGCTGCCGGCGAAAGCGAAGCGCACGGTGGAGGTGGCCAAGTCGATCCTGAAGGGCTCGACCGATGAGATTCGCATCATCATCGTGGAGGGCTCCGCGGAGCATCACTCCTCCACGAATAAACCCCTCGGTGTACTTCGCATCACCGGCAGTCAGCTCTCGAAGGACTTGTTGCGCGGCACGGAAGTGGACTTGTCATTCACCATGAGTGAATCGCGCGACCTCACCGTCTCCGCCTACTTAAACGGCACCGGGCAGGAGTTCTCGCAGGTCTTCGATCCGAAGGCGCGCAGTGTGCCGGTAGCCATTCTGTCGACGGAGCTGATGCAGCTAGAGGAATTGATCCAGCAGGAGCAGGAAACGGCGCAGGACAATCAAAAGCCGCAGTTGGTCGCTGAACTCGACAAGCTCCTCGAGCAAACGCAGGCCTTAATGTCTCAGGCGTCTAAGCTTGCCAGTGACGATGTGACGGATGACCGCTTCAAGCTGGAAGACCGCAAGCGGCAAGTGGCGCAATCCGTATTCCAGATGACCTCCACGAAGCGCCTGGACGCCGGTCGAAAGGCCTATCGGGAATCGCGCAAACTCGCAGCCGAACTCGTCCAGAAACACGGCAACGATCGCGATCGGCATCGTCTTGCGGATGTCGTTAACGCGGAGGCGGCCTTCATCGAGTCTACGAACCCCGAGCGGATCGAGGCTGCGGTGTCAGAACTGGAAGCCTTGCGCTACAGCATCCTGATCCGGCTGCCCGACTTCCAGATCGCCATGTTTGAGCGTCTGATGTCTGACCAACCTTCCATGAATGATCCGGTGCAGGCGCGTCAGCTCATCGAAGCTGGAAAGTCACATCTGCGTCAGGAGCGCTGGCAGGACCTCGCCCAGGTCGTGGGGCGACTCCTGGATCTGCTGCCTGATCGGGAGCGGACAGTCGAAGAGATTCGGCTACACACCGGCATCATGTGACAGGCAGCAGCACACCGCCGCACCAGGAGCGCAAGACACCTCCCGTCAAGTGAAGCGTCACTATCACGACGAGTTGTGGTCCATACGGGCTACGTATGTTCGAGCGCGAGTTAACACCGCACGATTGAGTCCGCAGACCAGCCGATGGCCAGCACAGTGACACGCCGTGATCTTCCGCACGATGATCAATACATTGGCTATGGCCTCAATGAGTCGGGCGAGCTCGTGCATGTTGATTGCGTGCCGCGCGGGAAGGCGTGCGGTTGCTGCTGCGTAAGTTGCGCCGAACCGCTGATAGCTAAGCAGGGTGAGATTCGGGTTCATCATTTTGCTCATGCTCAGCAGAACCAGTGCACCGGCGCGCTTGAGACGCTCCTGCATCGTCTCGCCAAGGAGATTCTGAGCGCCGCTTCGGTTTTCATCCTCCCAGATTACACCTGGCGCGGCGAGCGGGCGCTTAGAGATCAGCTAGTCAAGCTTGAAAAGACGATTGTCTCTGGAGGGCGAGCTCGCCTGTCGCAGGTCTTGATCGAACCTCGCGTCTTCGAGGAGGTCGTACCGGACGTGGTACTCACGACGCAGGCGCGCGATGGCTCCGCTCGCACGATTTTGCTCGAAATTGCAGTTCACCACTCCGTGGACGCAGAGAAGCAAAACCGTCTTCGCGAGCTGAATCTTCCGGCGCTCGAACTCACGTTGATGCCAGAGCACGCTCGACTATCGCGTTCCGCGCTTGCAGCCCGCATCTTGAACAACACCGCCGGCAAGTGCTGGCTTTTCCACCCACGCGAGTTGGAATGCGAGCGACGGCTTGAAGAACTCTATCGCCAGGAACTAGAACGCCAACGCCGTGAGCAAGCAGTGCGCGCAAAGGCGAATGAGGGTCGAGCTGAGCCCATTCGCCAAGCGGTAAAATCCATGCCTAAAAGCGACGTCGAGAACCCGATGGCGGAGTTCTTCGCTCACCATGGCCGATACCCGACTGTGTTGGAGACGGCCGACGTTTTCAGGGAAGCCATTGCCAAGCGTAAGTCGAAATGATCTCCGATCAAGGAGAGGGAGGGGCTCAAGGTCATAATTGACCGCGAACTCGACGGAAGCGCAATTGATCGCCGGCCGCGTCCGTTCGCGAAAGCCCCTATTTTGAACCGTCGAATCCCGCCTACCGCTTGGGGTAGCGTTCACAAAGATGAGGCTCACTGTCGGGAGCAAACCAGAGCCTTCTTCCAGGTACTCCGGCTCTGGGGGTCCGAGCCGTCGGCAGCTCTCGTTCACCAAGAACGTGCGCGTGTCACGGACTCCTACCCGCTTCTTGCGGGTACACTTCAGCCTTCGCACAAGCTGCCCCCAGAGACGGCAACAACATGAATGTTCGCTTGACGCAAGCAGGACCAGCCTTGATCACTGTTCTGGTCTCGGCCTTTGGTGCTTCCTGCGGATCCTCCGCGCCGCCATCCACCTCTGCGTCTGCGGATCCAGCCGCGTCTTCTTCAGGAGCATCGGCCCCCGCGCCTTTGCCCGAAGTAATCGCGGATCGTTTCGAGATCAGAGGGAAGCTCGAGGGCGACCAAGTTACCTTCTGGCTTGAAACCGACCTTCCGGATAACGTGCCCGTCATGACCGACGTCAATCGTGAATACGTCGGCCGCAACTCGGAAGGCAGTGAGACGTATGCGCCAATGTACTGGGCGGAGAAGTTGACCGTCGGAGCCTTGCGGAATCCACGGACGGTAACGATCGACGATACGAAATGGGTGCAGCACGTCGAAGAAGCCCTGAATTTATCCGCCGCCGTCGCCGACAATCCCGTGACCATCGTGTCAATCAACCAGTCAGTGACAGTGAGTCTCACTGTGCCACTCGTCGGGCACGTCCCTCCGCTGGAACCAGAGGCAAGCAACCTCATAGGGAAGGCGGTCGTCGTGGATGATGGCTGGCACCGCGTAGAAGGCGAGGTGGC
>NZ_LSRW01000087.1:0-50757 GCF_003104955.1 Steroidobacter cummioxidans
GCAGCGTCAGATGTGTATAAGAGACAGATCCAGGCCTTCGGCTCGGCTCGACAGGTGGACGGCGGCAGTGGCGCCGTCTACGTGCTGCTGCGAGTGAAGTGACCAATCAGACATCGGCTTCGGGGGTCTCGGCCTGAAATGCGTTGCTGATCAGCTCGTGCAGCACGGCCGTCGCGAACGAGCCGCGCTGCAGACGAAACTGCAGATGCACGTCGGCGCCCTCGATGCGCCACTTCAATTCTCGCACCGGCACGCGCAACGGCCGACGTTCGGGTTCCAGCCTGGCCTTGGACAACCCCGCTGCGAGCACCGCGTATCGCTGAGCAGCCTCGGTCTCCAGCGTCGCAGTCGCGCCCTTCGAGAGTAGTGCATCGCCGTGCCACATCGGCCCGGTGGGATGCACATCGAGCTGCTGGCAGCGATCACGCAGTGTGTCGTCGATGGTCTCCGCAAGGAAGAAACTACCGCTGCCGTTGAGATTCACGACATCGCCGTCGAGCAGTTGATTCCAACTGCCTGCGTTGACTCGCTCGGCGAGCACCGCATTGAAAATCACCGACCGCGCAGCGGATAACGCGAAGCCGCGATCCATTCGCTCCGGCGCGGGACCACCTTCGAACCATGCAATCGCAGTGCTGACATTCGAGCCATTGTGGCCGAAGCGCTGCGGTCCGAAATAATTCGGTGCGCCTGCCGTCGACAGTGTTTGTAGCCGCTGCTCCAGCAGCGTCGTGTCGCCGGAGAACTCACGCAAGACGATCTCGAAATCATTGCCCTTCAACGCGCCTCGCTTCAACTTGCGGCGCGTGCGCGCGGCACTGATGACTTCGAAGCCATCGCCGGTAACACCGAGCCAATTGGGCACGGCGGAGCGACCCGGGACGGTAAACGCCTGCTCGGCGACGGCATCGCGATCTTTCAGACCCGCGAAGCCCACATCGCGCGGATGTATCTTGCCAATTCGCGCCAGCTGCTTTGCCACCCACATGGTGTTCGCGCCGCGCTTACGCACCTTCAACAGTAAATGATCGCCCTCGCCGTCCGCGTCGAAACCGAGCCATTCGCGCACGACGAAATCTTCAGGCAAGGCACGCAAGCGGGCACTCCCCGCCGGTCCACCGTGAGCGCACGGCAGAGTCATGAGGTCGACGAAATTCATCCAGAAATGTGCTCGATCAGTGCAATGGCCTGACAAGCGAGACCTTCGGCGCGGCCGATGAAGCCCATTTTCTCGCTGGTCGTGGCTTTGATGTTCACGCGGGTGATGTTGATACCGAGGTCGGCCGCGATGTTCGCGCGCATCGCCTCGCGATATTTGCCGAGCCGCGGTGCTTCGCAAATAACTGTGGTGTCGACGTTCACGATCACGTAGTCGCTGACCTTGAGCAGGTCTCGCACGTGACGCAGGAACGCGCGACTGTCGGCGCCCTTCCAGCGCGCATCCGTATCTGGAAAGTGCATGCCGATATCGCCGAGCCCGGCGGCACCGAGCAATGCATCGCAGATCGCATGCAACAACACGTCACCGTCCGAATGCGCGAGGATGCCGTGCGTGTGTGGAATCTTTTCCCCGCCGAGCGTCACGTGATCGCCGGTGGTGAATGCATGGACGTCGTATCCCTGCCCGATACGAAGTGGGGAAGTCATGGGGCGCTCCGTGATTGCAAAATGCGCTCGGCACGAGGCAGATCTTCAGGCAACGTGACTTTGATATTGTCCGCGTCGCCCGCGACCAGCTTGGGTTGCAACCCAAGCGCCTCGACCGCCTGCGCCTCGTCGGTGACGGCGATACCTCGTGCCAGCACTCCGTCCAAGGCGCGCTGCAAGAGGTCACGACGAAACATTTGCGGGGTGAGTGCGCGCCAGAGATTTTCTCTGGGCACGGTTTGCGAGACGCGCCCGCCGTCAGCGGCGCGCTTCAACGTATCCACGACCGGCGCGGCGAGCAATCCACCCACCGCATCGTCGTTCAATTCAGTCAGCAAACGATCCAGATCGGTGGCTGACAAGCAGGGTCTGGCAGCGTCGTGGACCAGCACCCAATCCTCTGGCGCAGCGCGATCCTGCAACGCTCGCAACCCCGCGAGCACCGAGTCCATGCGCTCCGCGCCACCGCTTGTGGTAACCACCTTCGCGTCCCCCGCGAGCGCAGTCTGCGGCCAGCGCCGATCGTCCGCCGACAGCACCACGACGATACCCGCGGTGCGTGCGTGCGCCAGAAACGGCGCCAGCGACCACTCAATCACAGTGCGGCCGGCGAGCGGCAGGTATTGCTTGGGCACAGCGGCGCCCATACGGCGGGCACTGCCAGCCGCAGGCACGACGACCCAAAACCTGTTTTCCACCAAAGGAACCTCAGACATCCGCGCTACGGGCGGACGCTAGTCTTTATTCGGCGCGCGAGCCCGAATGACGCTGGCAGGGCTGTTGCCGAATGAGCTACCGCCACCGCTCTCCGCCTCGTCCGACTCGCTCGGCGGGGCCGGCACCGGCTGGACGACCGGCTTGGGCGTGACCACTTGGTAGAAAGTCTCGCCCCGGCCGACCATGCCGAGATCGGTGCGTGCCCGCTCCTCGATGGCGACAGTGCCCTTCTTCAGGTCCTGCACTTCCGCCCCCAGCGTGCGATTGCGCTCCTTCAGCTCGCGGTTCTGCTCGCGCTGAGCCTCGATCTGGGCGCGCAACCCATGGACTTCACGCATGCCGCCGTCGCCCAGCCACAGCCGGTACTGCAGCAGCACCAGGACAATGACCAGGCCGGCGGCGAGGAATTTCATGCTTTGATCAGCAAGAGATACCAGGCAGCGGCACCGGCAGTGCCTCAACGCCAGCATACTTCGCCTCGCTGCCCAGCTCCTGCTCGATGCGCAGCAGCTGGTTGTACTTGGCGATGCGATCCGAACGTGACATCGAGCCCGTCTTGATCTGCGTGGCGCGCGTCGCGACGGCGATATCGGCGATGGTCGCGTCTTCGGTCTCGCCCGAGCGATGCGACACCACCGCCGCATAACCCGCGTCCACCGCCATGTCGATGGCGGCCACGGTCTCGGTCAGCGTGCCGATCTGGTTCACCTTGATCAGGATGGCGTTGGCGATGTGCTTCTCGATGCCCTGCTTCAGGAACTTGGTGTTGGTGACGAACAGATCGTCGCCGACCAGCTGCACCTTCTTGCCGAGGCGCTGCGTCAGGTGCGCCCAGCCGTCCCAATCGTCCTCGCTCATGCCGTCTTCGATGGTCACGATCGGATAGCGACCCACCAGGCCCTCGAGGTAATCGGCGAACTGCGCCGAAGTGAACTTACGGTTCTCCGATTCGAGGTGATAGATGCCGTCCTTGAAGAACTCGGTGCTGGCCACGTCCAGGCCGAGGAAGATCTGCTTGCCGGCCTTGTAGCCGGCGCGATCGATGGCTTCGAGAATGGTCTCGAGCGCCGCTTCGTTCGACGGCAGGTCCGGCGCGAAGCCGCCTTCGTCACCCACCGACGTCGCGAGCTTCCGCTCGTGCAACACCTTCTTCAGCGTGTGGAAGATTTCCGCGCCGTAGCGCAGCGCTTCCGACAGCGACGGCGCGCCGACCGGGAGAATCATGAATTCCTGGATGTCGACGCTGTTGTCGGCATGCGCGCCGCCGTTGATGATGTTCATCATCGGCACCGGCAGCGTCTTGGAGCTGCCCAGGCGGCGGAACAGGGATTGTTTGGTTTCTTTCGCCATCGCGTGCGCGTTGGCCATCGAGACCGCCAACAGCGCATTCGCGCCGAGACGCGACTTGGTCTCGGTGCCGTCGAGCTGGATCATGGCCTGGTCGATCGCGGCTTGGTCGCCGGCATCGCGGCCCACCAGCAGCTTCTTGATCTCGCCGTTGACGTTGGCAACCGCCTTGAGCACGCCCTTACCGAGATAGCGCGATTTATCGCCATCGCGCAGCTCGATGGCTTCACGCGCACCGGTCGAAGCACCGGACGGGACTGCAGCGCGACCCACCGCGCCGGAATCCAGATATACATCGGCTTCCACGGTCGGATTGCCGCGCGAATCGATGATTTCGCGGCCGCGGATGTCGACGATCTTGCTCATAACAAACTTTCCTCGTATGGCCGTGACTTCACGGCTTGGTCTAATTCTTTCAGTGTCGTCAGCAACGCTTCCATGCGCGCCAGCGGCCAGGCATTCGGGCCATCGGATAACGCCTTGGCGGGATCGGGATGCGTCTCCATGAACAATCCGGAGACGCCGGCGGCGACCGCCGCGCGTGCCAGCACAGGCACGAACTCGCGCTGACCGCCGGACGATGTGCCTTTACCGCCGGGCAACTGCACCGAGTGAGTCGCATCGAACACGACCGGTGCGCCGGTCTCGCGCATCACTGCCAGCGAGCGCATGTCAGAGACCAGATTGTTGTATCCGAACGTGAAGCCGCGCTCGCACACCATGATCTGCTGATTGCCGGTGGAGCGAGCCTTCTCGACCACGTTGCCCATTTCCCAGGGCGACAGGAACTGGCCCTTCTTGATGTTCACGGGTCGATTGTGAGAACAGACGTTGACGATGAAATTGGTCTGGCGGGCCAGGAACGCCGGCGTTTGCATCACATCGACGACTTCGGCGACTTCCGCAAACGGTGTGTCCTCGTGAACGTCGGTGAGCACCGGCACGCCGATCTGTTTCTTCACTTCGGACAGGATGCGCAGCCCCTCTTCCATGCCGGGGCCGCGGAAGCTTTTGACGGAGGAACGGTTGGCCTTGTCGAACGACGACTTGAAGATGAACGGCACGTTCAACCGCGCCGTCAGCTCCTTGAGCCGACCGGCGACGTCGATGTTCAGTGCTTCGCTCTCGATGACGCAGGGGCCCGCGATCAAAAAGAACGGCTTATCGGGCCCGACGTCGAAATTCAGCAATCGCATCGTCTTCAAATCCTTCTCAGGCGCCGCCGACCGCAACGCGCTTGGCTTCAGGCTGCTGACTCTGGTGATAAGCGCGCGCCGCCTTCACGAAGCCGGAGAACAGCGGATGTCCATCACGCGGCGTGGAGCGGAATTCCGGATGGAACTGGCTCGCCACGAAGAACGGATGCGACGGCAGCTCGATCATTTCCACCAGGCCGTCGCGCGAGAAGCCGGAGAACCGCAGGCCTGCGTTCATCAGCTTCTGCAGATAACGATTGTTGAACTCGTAACGATGGCGATGACGCTCCATCACCGTGTCCGAGCCATAGATCTGATGCGCCTTCGAGCCGTGCGACAGACGCGCTTCCTGAGCGCCCAGGCGCATGGTGCCGCCCATGTCCGACTTCTCGGTGCGCTGCTCGACGTTGCCCTTCTCGTCCTGCCACTCGGTGATGAGTGCAACGACCGGGTGCGGCGAGGCGCGGTTGAATTCTGTCGAATGCGCGCCCTGCAGTCCGGCGATGTTGCGCGCGAACTCGATGATGGCCAGCTGCATGCCCAAGCAGATGCCGAGGTACGGAATCTGGCGCTCGCGCGCGAACTTGATCGCCTGCATCTTGCCGTCGACGCCGCGCTCGCCGAAGCCGCCCGGCACCAGAATGGCGTCGACGCCTTCGAGGCAGCCGGTGCCGTGCTTCTCCACGTCGGTCGCTTCGACGAACTGAATGTTCACGCGCGTACGAGTGCGCACGCCGGCATGCGTGAGCGCTTCAGAGAGCGAGATGTAGGAGTCGCGCAGATTGACGTACTTGCCGACCATCGCGATCGTGACCTTCGCCTCCGGGTTCGCCTTGGCGTTCACGACCTGCTTCCACTCGCTCAGATCGGCCGGCGGCACATCCAGGCGCAGCTTGTCGACCACGATGTCGTCCAGGCCCTCTTCGTGCAGCAGCTGCGGAATCTTGTACAGATCGTCGGCGTCCACCGCCGTGATGACGGCGCGCTCTTCCACGTTCGTGAACAGCGCGATCTTGCGGCGATGCTCGGCCGGCAGCGCGTTCTGCGAGCGGCACACCAGGATGTCCGGCTGAATGCCGATGGAGCGCAGCTCCTTCACCGAGTGCTGCGTCGGCTTGGTCTTGATCTCGCCCGAGCTCGGGATGTACGGGATCAGCGTCAGGTGCATGTAGAGCACGTTGTTGCGGCCCAGCTCCACGCCCAGCTGACGGATCGCCTCGAGGAACGGCAGCGACTCGATGTCGCCGACCGTGCCGCCGATCTCCACCATGCAGATGTCGGCGTCGCCGGCACCCATGCGGATGCAATGCTTGATCTCGTCGGTGATGTGCGGGATGACCTGCACCGTCGCGCCCAGGTAGTCGCCGCGACGCTCCTTCGCGATCACGCGCTCGTAGATGCGCCCGGTCGTGAAGTTCGAATTACGTGAAGTCGTGGTGCGCACGAAGCGCTCGTAATGGCCGAGGTCGAGATCGCTCTCGTAGCCGTCGGTGGTCACGAACACTTCGCCGTGCTGGAACGGGCTCATGGTGCCCGGATCGACGTTGATGTACGGATCCAGCTTCACCATGCTGACCTTGAGGCCGCGCGATTCGAGAATGGCGCCCAGGGAAGCCGCGGCAATGCCTTTGCCCAGCGAGGAAACTACACCGCCGGTTACACAGATAAAACGCGTCATCGTAAAGCACCGTCGCAAACAAGAAGGGAGTGGGATCTGGATCGTGACGCGCTCCCATCAAAAGTGGGCGAAGGTGGCGCATCAATGAATCACGACGGGAGCGCAGTCTATCTCAATACGGTGCGCGCGGATAGACGAGAACGGATAGAAATCGTCTATGCGTTGGGGTGTCGGCCAACGATCGTCGGGCGCGACTCCCACCGGATCGACACAGCGGGCTCGTGGTCGCGAGCCGCGAACTCGGCAGCAATCCACAAATCGCCGACAGCGACCAGCTGCTTGCCGGCATAAACGAGCGGCAGGCGCTCGCGCCACCACGGCAGGATCGCTGAGGCCTGCAGCAGCTTCTTGAGCTTGTGGTGAATCGCGTGACCCACCGGCTGCAGCGTCTCACCGCCGCCGCGAAATCGCACTGTCAACGTTGCAGGCAGCTTAGCAGCGCTGAGGCGTCCCGGCTCTCCAGGAGAGATACGTAACGCGCCCAGGCCCGCGGGCAATTGCAGCGGCGCGTGGGTGGGCCACTCCAGCACCTGCTTTGTATCCAGCGCCGGCAATTTTTGCTCGCAATACAGCCAACCGCGATGGCGACGCATCTCCCAGCCGTCCCAGCCCACGCAGGGCACGCGATCCAGGCTCGCCGCGAGCATGTCGTGTTCGATGCCTGCGAGCTTGCGCGTCGAAGGCGCGCGAGCGCCACGACGACGAATCCAATATCGCAACAAATTCCGGCGGCGTTCCGGATTGAGCGCACGCAAGGCCGCGACACTCAGACGCTCACCCTCGATGGCTTGCTCGGCGTCGATGGCCGCCAGCTGCTCCAGCGCTCGCCACGCTTCCTGTAAGTGTTGCGAGGAACGCAACGCTGTTTGCGCGGCCGCCGGCCAACGCTCGCGCAGCGCTGCGACGATGCGATGACGGACAAAGTTGCGGTCGAGCGCCAGATTCGTGTTGGAAGGATCGGTGAGCCACTGCAACCCTTGCGCCCTCGCCCACATCTCCAGCTCGGCGCGCGTGAAATCCCAGAGCGGTCGAAGCAATGCGCCGCGCGCGAAAGGCTCGAACACTTGCATCGCGCCCAGCCCCAACACACCGGCACCTCGCATCAATGCGAGCAGCATGGTTTCCAACTGATCGTCGGCGTGATGGCCGACCAAGAGATATTCGCCCGGACGCAGCTCCTGGGCGAAAGCATCGTAGCGAGCGTCACGTGCCGCGGCTTCGACACCAATTTCGTCGATGCCCGTCACATCGACGCGCATGGCCGTGAATTCAACGTGCAACGCCTGCGCCTGACGTTCGCAGTGCTCGCGCCAGAGCGTCGAGTCTGCGTGCAATCCATGATCGATATGAACGGCGCGCACGCGATAGCTGTTCGGCTCGGCCGCGAGACGAGCGAACGCATGCAACAACACCGTGGAATCGAGCCCGCCGCTGAAGGCAACGCAAACGGCCGCATCCGGCGGCAGCAACACCCTGCCCCCGGCCTTGCCTTGCAGGCGATTTTGCAGCTCACGTGGAGAGAACATGAGCCACGACACCGTCAGCCGACGCTATAGACTCCGTAGCTGCGCAGGCGCTGTTCACGCACCTTCATCAACTGCTCCAGCGGCTTGGCCTGCAGATCGTTGAGGTGACGCAGCAGTGCGTCCTTCAACGTATCGGCCATGAGCTGCGGATCGCGATGTGCGCCGCCCAGAGGCTCTTTCAAAACTTCGTCGACGACGCCGGGCAGCTTGGCGATGCGCTCGGCGCTCACGCCCATGGCCTCGGCCGCGAGATCTTTCTTATCGGCGCTACGCCACAGGATGCCGGCGCAGCCTTCCGGCGAAATCACCGAGTAGATGCTGTATTGGAGCATCAGCAGACGATCGCTGACGCCGATGGCCAGTGCGCCACCCGAGCCACCCTCGCCGATCACGACGGCGATGACGGGGGTTTGCAGGGTCGCCATCTCGAACAGGTTGCGGGCGATGGCTTCGCTTTGGCCGCGCTCTTCGGCGCCGACGCCGGGATAGGCACCCGAGGTATCGATAAAGGTAATCAAGGGCACCTGAAAGCGTTCAGCCATCTTCATCAGGCGCAGCGCCTTGCGATAACCCTCGGGCTTGGGCATGCCGTAGTTACGACGCACGCGCTCCTTGGTGTCGCGGCCCTTTTGCTGACCGATCACCATGATCGGCCGGCCGTCCAGCCGCGCCACGCCGCCGACGATGGCGTGATCGTCGGCATACATGCGATCGCCGTGCAGTTCCTGGAAATCGGTGAAAATCGAGCTGATGTAATCCAGCGTATACGGGCGCTGCGGATGACGGGCCAGCTGCGCAATCTGCCATTGGCTGAGGTTGGAGAAGATGCTGGTGGTCAGCGCCCGGCTCTTGGCGCGCAGACGTGCAATCTCCTCGCCGATATTCACCTCGGCGTCGCTGGAGACGAACTTGAGCTCGTCGATCTTCGCCTCCAATTCGGCGATCGGCTGCTCGAAGTCCAGGAAATTCATTGCCATGCAAACAGTTGCCTCATCCTGCGGAGGCGCGAACATAGCGGGGGCCAGCGCGAAGGGCAAGCACGGGGCCCGGACCCCTTGAACAGGCATGCTGGGCAGGATGCCCGAATGCCGGGAGCGCAGGGATGCGCAGGACCGGCACAGAGCCGGGCGCGGCCGCCCCCCGCTGCCTGAATGGCCGCCCTGCCCGCCGTTCGGGCGCCGAACTGCTTGACCCTACTGCACCAATCGCACCGTTTACAGCAATCAGCCACCTCAACCGCGGAGCTGATATGCGCCTGCCCCTGCCGTCCGTCGCGATAGTCGCCGCCCTGGTTCAGCTGTCGATGCCCGGGCCGGCGCTGGCCGGCCGGGATCGCGCCCCGGCGTATGTCCACCAGCTGGCTCGCGTCGAAATCTTCGATCGAACCGCCGGCTTTACCCTGCCGGTGCACGTCCATGACAACCGCCTGTACGTGGTCGGCGAGCCGGGCCACCAATATGGGGTGCGGCTCGGCAACCGGACCAGCGAGCGGCTGCTGGCGGTGACCAGCGTCGATGGCGTGAACGTCATCAACGGCAAGAATGCGGATCAACGGCAATCCGGCTATGTGCTCGATCCCTGGGACGGCCTGAGCATCGGCGGTTGGCGCAAGAGCCTGAATGAGGTCGCGACCTTTTACTTCACGCGACTGCCGGATTCGTACGCGGCGCGGACCGGTCGTGCGGAGAACGTGGGTGTCATTGGAGTGGCCGTGTTTCGAGAGCGGCGGCCCTGCTGTCAGATCCCGCCGCAGCGCGCGGAGGCGCCAGCCGCCGATGAATCTCTAGCGCGCCGTTCGCAGGACCTCGGCACGGGCCACGGTCATCGCGAGACATCGCTAGCCGAATACGTG
Source organism: Steroidobacter cummioxidans (assembly GCF_003104955.1). Classification (NCBI taxonomy): domain Bacteria; kingdom Pseudomonadati; phylum Pseudomonadota; class Gammaproteobacteria; order Steroidobacterales; family Steroidobacteraceae; genus Steroidobacter; species Steroidobacter cummioxidans. The sequence continues at coordinate 9,964 of NZ_LSRW01000087.1, forward strand.
GACTTTCAACGCGCATCGCACCAGCCGGCCGAGACCATCGTGATCTATTACGACTCGCGCAAGAATCTGGTCGCGCGCGGCGTGATCCTGGACTCGCGCCGCTACGCAGATAGAGACGATCCCAATCCGTTTCCGAATGGCATGTTCGTTCCCGATCCGTAGCGATTACGACTCGGTATCCGGCGCGCCGCCCGCCTTGGCCAGATCCTGCTGATTCACCTTGTCGACGTTGAATTTCGCAAGGCGCTCTTTCATCGTCTTCAGGACTTCCGGCAACGGCGGCGGCTCATCCTTGATCCAGCGCAACGGATTGATACGAGCGACCACGAACGCACGCAGGTACGGACTGACCAGGCCGCGCTCCTTCAACTTCTCGACGACCTTCAACACCTTCTCGTCCAGCTCGAACAGCTGGTCGGCATACTTCTGATGAACCTTCAGCGATGTCTGCAACGACTCCGAGGAGAACTCTTCGAGCCGGCGCAGAATCGGATGATAGGCGCCGCCGGCGAAGTTACCTTTGCGCTCGTAGCACAAGCCCAAGGTCACCAGCGCCGCCTCTTCCAGATAAAACGCGAAATCGCTTTCCGGCCGACGCGGATCCTCTTCGATCAGACCTTTATAGATACGAATGACTTCCAGCGCGCGCTCGCGCAGGTTGTGCGCCTTCTCGGTATTCAGCGCGAGGATCTGCCACGCGATCTCACGTTTGGGCACGACCAGCGCGATGATGGACTTGGCGCCGAGCCGGCGCATCGCCTCGAGCCGGTGCCGGCCGTTCGGAGTCCAGAAGCCGTCCTTCGGCGCGGTGATGGCAATCACCGGATCCAGAAACAAACCGGTGCGATCGATGACCCCGGAGAGTTTCTTGTAATGCGCATCGGACAGATCGCGCTGAAACGGCGTCGGCTCGACCTGATCGATGGGCAGCGCCGCGAGCAACAACGGATTGCGGCCGAGCGGCTCGCAATAGCTGCCGATGACAAAGCCGCCCTCTTGCTCGATGCGCTCGGCTACATCCGCAGCCTCCGGCGGCAGGTTGTCCAGACGACATTCGGCAGGCATGACGCCGCGTGTGCGCGGAGCTGCTTTTTTCGGTGTCTTACGCTTGGCGGGCGCTCGCTTACGCTTCGCGGTTGTTTTGCTTTTCGTAGCCATGACCCCTCCGTGCAAGTATGCATACGGATTCTCATACGCAGTTGCTGCGTCGGCCAGCTCCTGCCACCAGCAGGCTCAGCACATCCATGTGCCCGCCCTGCATTCGGACATCCTGTCCATCACAAATCCTACGTGGAACCCGCCTGCAATTCATCGCGTTGTTTTTGCGGACGGGGCGGACAGCTTGCCTGAAGTCCACCCGACACCCGATGTTCCTCAGGAGGCCCACCAATGCGCAACGGCGCTTTTGAATCCCCAATCCGGCATCTGCGCAAGGATTTGCAGAGCGTCGCCCGTGACGCAGAGGAATTGCTGCGCGCCACCGCCGATATTACCAACGACCGCGTTCAAGAGGCGCGCGCCCGCACTCAGAAAACCGTGCGGCAAGCTTTCGATCATCTATACGACCGCCGGATGCAACGCCGCGTCCGCAGATATGCCCGCAATACGGACGCATATGTGCGCGATCACACGTGGGGCATCATCGGCGCGGTCGCTGGCGTTGCTCTGGTCGTAGGCTTTCTCGCGCGTCGCGACTGAGGACATACCATGAGCCAGACACCCAGCGCGCACGAGGCCAAGGTTTGCGAGGCCATCAGCGATCCGTCGAAAGACTATCGCAGCCCCATGGATGTGGTCAGAGACGATCAGCTCGACGCCGACGAGAAGCTGCGCATTCTCGAGTCGTGGAAAAAGGACGCCGAGCTGTTATCGGTCGCTCAGGATGAGAACATGGCCGGCGGCGAGCGTCCGCAGTTGCAGGACGTAGTGCTCGCCATCCAGGAGCTGGAGCGGATTCGCGGCTCGATCAATTGAGCCGCGTGCGCCGGTGAGCCTGCTCAGTTCTTCCCGAGATTGAGCAGGTTCGCCGGCGAGTACTGATCGGTCAGCACCCGGGCATTGCGCTGCCAGTCCTGCTTGCGTGAGAACAGCGGCAACAGCTTGCTCGCGCTGATACCGAATGAATCGAACGCTTGCTCGAAGCGCTCACTGTTAGCCTGCAGTTGTCGCGCGTCCGGCAGCGGCCCATTGGCCGCGATGATCACGCGGTTGTCCCGTTTCAGATTGAAGAACTCCGGAAACACCGACGCGTAAGTGGTCGACTCGTGATCGTACAGGCGGCTGGATGAGAACGTGTTGGCCGCGAGCACGCCGTCGGGCGCCAGCAGCGCTCGCACTTCCTTCAGAAATTCCTGCGTCAACAGGTGTTCGGGAATGTACTCGTGATCGAACGCATCGAGCATGATGAGGTCGTAGCTCTTGCGCTCACGCAGCGCCTTCTTCACCTGCACCCGGCCGTCCGCTTCGATCACGTTCAGCGCGCTGTTGTCGCCCAGATCGAAATAGCGACGCGCCACCTTGACGACCGCGGGATCGATCTCGACCACGTCGATGCGCGCCTGCGGCACCAGCTCATGCAGCGCGCGCGGAATCGTGCCGCCGCCCAGCCCGATGATCAGCACCGATTTCGGCTCGGGCTTCACGAACAGCGAGCCCAGCATCATCTGCGGGTAGTTCATGACGATGCGGTCGGGATGCTGCACGTCCTGACAGGTCTGCCGGCCGATGCGGCAGAAGCGCGTGAAGCAGATACAGCGCACGCCGCCCGTCTCATAGACGAGCACTTCACGATACAGTGAGCGCTCGGAGTGCAATAACTTCATATTGTCGGCGCTCGCCGGACCGGACAGGAACAAGGCCGCAGCCAACGATAACAATGCCCGCCAACTACTGCGCATTCGCTTCTCCGCGTACCAGACAAGCGGCCCCACCTATGAGGCCTGAAATCGTCATCAGCGCGATCAGGATGTGATTCACTTCCAGGATCAGCACCAGATAGAAAGAAGTCAGCAGCGTGCCGGCGGCGCTGCCAAAAGTCGACACGAAATACAGCTGACCGGCATGACGGCCGGAGCTGGTGCGGTCCGGCACGATCAGACGCACCGCATACGGCGAGATCATCCCGGAGAACACGGTGGGAATGAAGAACAGCACGGTGGCGCCCACCAGCGAGCCGAAGCGCGGATCGGGAATGGCCTCGGCGACCGAATCCAGCAGCGACTCGGCAAATAGCAACAGCGGCAACACCGTCAGCGCTGCGACGATCAGAATGAGCCCGAGCTTGCGCACGCTCGGCGCGTTCATCGACAGGCGACCGCCGGCGAGATAACCGATGGACAGCGCCAGCATGAACACCGTGATGATGGCGCCCCACACATAGATGCTGCTGCCGAAGGTCGGCGCGAGCAGGCGCCCACCGAGCAACTCCACCGCCATGACGAAAAATCCGGACCAGCCGGCAATCAAGTAGCTCAATGTCAGCTGCATACCCGCCTGTCTTCGCGAACAGATCAACGATCCGCTTTGGTATCGGGCGGCGGGCTCTCACCCGACGCGCCCACGACTTCAAATGAGTCCTTGAGCGTGCCTCGCACGCCCGGCGCGGTACCTCGCATCCACACCGAGCTGGAGAAATCCCGCGTTGCTCCCGGCGGAATGGCGATCGGAATCCAGTGCCGGTCCTGCCACAGCACGATACAACCGGTCGGATCCAGCGCGCCTTCGAAACAATCCAGTCGCGTCACCAGCAGCGTGACCGACTTCAACTGCACGTCCGAGGTGTTCTCGATCCGGCCTCGCAACTCGAACGGCGCGCCGCCGCCCGACATCTTCATGTCAGCCACGTGCACCTGATCCGGCGCGATGACCTGCAGCGCCGCCGCCGGCGACGTGGGACGCCCGCGCTGTTGAACGGTGGGCTGAGCGTCGTCCGCAGGTGCCCGTAAGCGTTGAACCACAGCCCAGGTCAGCATCGCACCGAGCACGACGCAACCCACGATACCAACGGGCCGGAGGCGCGGCACAGCCAGCGCCACCAGGATGAAAATTGTAGCTAGTATCCAGTACACCCTGAGAGCATACCTCGTCATCCGCCTCTCGTGCCCGGAACCTCGGTGACAGACGGACGTTTTAGCTGGCAGTAGCTCGACGCACCGGAGGAAGAACTCATGGGCACAACGCGAAACGAAGGCGAAGGCAACAAGACTGCCGATCGCAACTATCGCAAGGCGACCAAGGAATTCGTCGAGTCCGAGCGCGGCAAAAAGGAGATCGAGAACGCCGGCAACGTATCGCCGAGCGAGGAACAGGAGATTCGCCGCGCCGAGCAGCAGGCCAAGCAACGTGCCAAGGACCACGATCCCGAGGAGTTGAGTGGCGAGGAGGATTCGTCGCGAAATTCACGACCAGCGCATTAGACGACGGATGGGTATGACTCCGTCGGCCTGGCGGCCGTGAATTTCGAAGCGGTGTGACGATCCGGGAGCACATTCCGGGTTGTCCACCGCTTCCTTTTATGGGCGCTTTCCTTTGGCAGTGGCTTCGTTCACCATCGCCGCGGGCCCACTAACAACTCCACCCAGTGAACGATAGCGCAGGGACCGCAGCACCCGAGGCCACCACCACTGCCAGACAACGCCTCCGCGCTATTTTCGGCGGCTCGGTCGGCAATCTGATCGAGTGGTACGACTGGTACACCTATGCCGCGTTCGCGATCTACTTCGCGCCCAGCTTTTTTCCGAAGAGCAATGACACTCTGCAGTTGCTGAACACCGCGGCGATTTTCGCCGTGGGCTTTCTGATGCGCCCGATCGGCGGCTGGGTGTTGGGCCGCTATGCGGACCGCCATGGCCGCAAAGCCGCGCTGACCCTGTCGGTCATGCTGATGTGCCTGGGATCGTTGATCATCGCGCTCACTCCGACCTACCAGACCATCGGTGCCGCCGCGCCCGCCCTGCTGCTGGTCGCGCGCTTGCTTCAAGGCTTCAGCGTCGGCGGCGAATACGGCACCAGCGCGACCTACATGAGCGAGATCGCGACGCGAGGCAGCCGCGGTTTCTATTCAGGCATCCTGTACGTCACGTTGATCATGGGCCAGCTGCTGGCGCTCGGCGTGCTGATGGTGTTGCAGTTCTTCGTGCTCGATGCGCAGCAGCTGGAATCCTGGGGCTGGCGCATTCCGTTCGTCCTCGGCGCCCTCGCTGCCGTGGCCGCGCTGTATCTGCGCCGGAATCTGGTCGAGACCGAGGCGTTCAAGAACAAGTCCGCGGCACCCGAGGCGGGTCAATTGAGCCTGCTGCTGCGACATCCGCGCGAAGTGCTGATCGTCATCGGGCTGACCATGGGCGGCACCCTGTTCTTCTACACGTTCACCACGTACATGCAGAAGTTCCTGGTCAACACGGTCGGACTGAGCAAGGGCGAATCGACGCTGGTGTCGACCGCGAATCTGTTCATTTTCATGTTGCTGCAGCCGTTGATGGGCGCCCTCTCCGATCGCTACGGCCGGCGGCCGATGCTGATCGTGTTCGGCGTGCTGGCGCTGTTCGGGACGGTACCGCTGTTGTCGGCTTTGTCACAGGCGCACGATGCCTGGACCGCATTCTTCCTGATATTCATCGCGCTGACGATTTCGTCGCTGTACAGTTCCATCAGCGCCGTAGTGAAAGCTGAATTGTTTCCTGTGGAGATCCGCGCCCTGGGCGTGGGCCTGCCCTATGCGATCACGGTCTCGCTGTTCGGCGGCACCGCGGAAATGATCGCGCTGGCATTCAAGAACATTGGCCACGAAGAACTGTTCTATTGGTACGTGACCGCCTGCGTGTTCTGTTCGCTGCTCGTCTACATATTCATGCGCGACCCGCAGCGCGAGTCGCGCCTCTAACAAGGACCTCGCATGTCACCTGAAGCCCCCGAAGCTGTCGGCCTCTCCAGTAGCCGCTTGCAGTATCTCGATCGTTTCCTGCAACAGCGCTACGTAGACACGGGGCGCCTGCCCGGCACGATGACGCTCATCGAGCGTCGCGGTCAGCTTGCTCATTGCAGCGTGCAAGGACAGATGGATCTGGAGCGCGCGCGACCCTTGCAGCAGGACACGTTGTTCCGCATTTATTCCATGACCAAGCCCATCACCAGCGTCGCGCTGATGATGCTGGTCGAGGAAGGACTGATCGCGCTGGATGATCCGGTGCATCGATACATTCCTCAGTGGCGCAACCTGGGCGTGTACGAAGGCGGCTTTCTCGAAACGTTCCGCACGCGGCCCACGAAAGCGCCGATGCGCATCATCGATCTGCTTCGCCACACCTCGGGCCTGACCTATGGCCTGCAGCAACGAACCAACGTCGACGCCGCGTATCGCAAATTCGGCTTCGGCAATCCCGCCGGCAGCTGCACGCTGGAGGGAATGATCGAAGGTCTCGCGAAGATTCCGCTGGAAGCCTCGCCCGGCGATCTGTGGAATTACTCCGTCTCCACCGACGTGCTCGGGTATCTGGTGGGCAAGCTCTCCGGCGTGCCGTTCGAAGAATTTCTGCAGCAGCGGATCCTGAGTCCGCTCGGCATGGTGGACACGGATTTTCATGTGCCCGCAGCGAAAGCGTCGCGGCTCGCGGCCTGTTACATGCTCGGACCCAATGGCCGGATGCAACTGCAAGACGATCCACAGACCAGCAACTACCTGCGCGTGCCGGCATTCATCTCCGGAGGCGGTGGCCTGGTATCGACGGCGGCCGACTATCTGCGTTTCTGTTGCATGCTGTTGAACGGCGGCGTGCTGGACGGCGTCCGCCTGCTCAGCCCGAAGACCATCGAGCTCATGACCGCCAATCACCTGCCCGGCGGCAAAGAGCTGCCGGACCTCTCCGTCTCCTTGTTCAGCGAGGCGGGTTATTCGGGTGTCGGCTTCGGGCTCGGCTTCGCGGTCACGACCGACCCGGCGCGCACGCTCATTCCCGGCAGCCAGGGCGATTACTCGTGGGGCGGCATGGCGAGCACCTACTTCTGGATCGACCCGCGCGAACAGCTGATCGTGATCTTCATGACGCAGCTGATCCCCTCGACGATTTACAACTTGCGTCGCGAGCTGCGCACATTGGTGTATTCGGCGTTCACATGAGGCCGCTGGATGCGGCATGATGCGCGCTTCGCGGCAGAGAGAAGAACGACGCATGCGACTCCAAGCGATGGCCCGTACCCTGGTCTGGGCAACGATCTCAATCGGCCTGTTTCTGCAGACCGCCGCGGGCCTCGCGGCCGAAAGCGATGTTTCGGTGCTCCCTGCGCCGGCACGCAAGGAAGGTGACGGCCCCTACTCGCAGCTCATCCTGCGTAGCGCGATCGTCATCAACGGCACCGGCGCACCGGCGTTCGGCCCGGCCGATATCGTCATCGAAGGCAATCGCATCGTGGATGTGTTTCCGGTCGGCGCACCGGGCGGCAGCAAGGAACCGCCGAATCGGCCAAAGCTGAAACCGAACGGCCGAGAGATCGATCTGCGCAATCACTACGTCCTGCCCGGCCTGGTCGACATGCATGGGCACATCGGCGGCAAGGAACAAGGCGTGCCCGCCGAGTATGTATACAAACTCTGGATGGGCCACGGCATCACGACCATCCGCGATCCCGGCTGCGGCAACGGCATCGAATGGTGCGTCAGTGAGACGCGCCGAAGCGAGCGCAACGAGATCACCGCGCCGCGCATTTTTCCGTACGCGTTCCTGACGCCGGAAAAGCCGCTGACCACGCCCGAAGAGGGTCGCAAGTGGGTGCGCGACATGAAGGCCAAGGGCGCCGTGGGCATGAAATGTTTCGGCTACCGGCCCGACGTGCTGCAGGCGATCTTCGATGAGCTGAAGAAACAAGGCATGCGCAGCGCCTGCCATCATGCGCAAATGGATGTAAGTCGGGTCAACGCGCTGACGACCGCGCGTTGGGGACTCACCACGATGGAACATTGGTACGGTCTGCCCGAAGCGCTGTTCGATGACCGCACCGTGCAGAACTATCCGCCCGCCTACAACTACTTCAACGAGCAGGACCGCTTCGCGCAGGCCGGCCGCTTGTGGCGTCAGGCCGCGCAGCCCGGCAGCGAAAAATACGAAGCCGTGATGAAGGAACTGCTGGCGCTGGACTTCACCATCGATCCAACCTTCACGATCTATCTCGCATCACGCGATCTGATGCGCGCCCGGCGTGCCGACTGGCACGAGCAGTACACCCTGCCGCAGCTGTGGGACTTCTACACGCCGAATCGTGACAATCACGGCAGCTTCTTCTTCGACTGGGGCACCGAGGACGAAGTCGCCTGGCGCGACAACTACCGCCCGTGGATGGCGTTCGTGAACGATTTCAAGAATCGAGGCGGCCGCGTCACGGTCGGATCGGACTCGGGCTTCATCTATCAGTTGTATGGTTTCGGCACGATTCAGGAGCTGGAGCTGCTGCGCGAAGCCGGCTTCCATCCGCTGGAAGTGCTCCGCTCGGCGACGCTCAACGGCGCTCAGGCGCTCGGCGCAGCCGAGCGCATCGGCTCGATCGAACCGGGCAAGCTCGCCGACCTCGCCGTGCTCGATGAGAACCCCGTCGCCAACTTCAAAGTGATGTATGGCACCGGCCACGTGCGACTCGGCGATGACGGACGCACCCGTCGCGTAGGCGGCGTGAAGTACACGATCAAGGACGGCATCGTGTATGACGCCCGACGCTTGTTGAACGATGTGCGCAACATGGTCAGCGAAGAAAAGCGCGAGCGCGGGGTCAACCAGCTCGCGCAGCCGTGACCGCCTCGTTACTTTACTTTGGGATACCGTCGCCGCCGACCGGCTCGGTCGTCACATAGTCGCCGAAGCCCGCGATCAAGGGTTTGCCCTTGGCGATGGCCGCTTGCACTGAGGGCAGTTTCAGTGAGGCTGCGTGACTCTCCTTGCTGTCCCAAACCTCGGTGATCCAGATCGCGTCGGCGTCCTTCACATCGCGCGCCACGATGTAGCTCAGACACCCGGGCATCTCCTTGATGCCCTCGAGCAGCACCGCGATCAACGCTTCGCGCTGGCCCGGTGTCGCGATCATCTTGCCAATCAATCCGTGCATGGGTCGTGCTCCAGTCCGAGGTTTGTCGTCCGCCGTCGGCAGCGCGCAGCCGCCGACGGTTGCCATCATGGCCACAGTGAATTCTCGTCGCCCGAGCGCCATTTCATTCCTCCGTGGCATAAGTCTTATGCGGGGATCTTACCTGGGTTGAGCTTCCTGTCGCTGTTGCACCAGTCCCTGAAAGCCGCAACACTTTCGGGCATGAAAACCGTCCTCCTCATCGCCCCATGACTTCGACGCGCAAGGCGCCGTCGGATGGCGGCGGCATCGTTTACTCCACCGGCATCGGCGAGCGCTGTCCCAATTGCCAGCGCCCGGTGCGCGAATGTGTCTGCAAAAAAGGTACGCCCGGCAAGACCAGCAGCGATGGTGTCGTGCGTGTCAGCCGTGAAACCGCCGGCCGCAAAGGCAAAGGCGTCACCGTGATCTCCGGCCTCGGCCTGCCAGCGGAGCAACTCGCAGCGCTCGCCACCGAGCTGAAAAAGAAGTGCGGCTCGGGCGGCGCCGTCGACAACGGCCGTATCGAGATCCAGGGCGATCATCGCGACAAACTGGTTCAGGAGCTGACGCAGCGGGGCTTCAAAGCCAAGCGCGCGGGCGGCTAGCAATCGACTCAACCGCTGCCGGTCGGCAGCATCAATGGAGACCTGCATGAAATCATCGTCCCTGCTCGCCCTGGCAGTCGCAGCCGCCGCGCTGACTGCGGGTGCCGCGAGCGCCGCTCCGGTCAAATACGACATTGATCCGAATCACACCTACCCGAGCTTCAGCGCCGATCACATGGGCGGCCTGTCCAAGTGGCGCGGCAAGATCAATAGCAGCTCGGGCACCGTCACGCTCGACACTGCGGCCAAGACCGGTACCGTCGATGTGAAGATGGACATGTCGACCATCGACTTCGGCCACGAGAAGATGAACGCTCACGCCAAGAACGATGAGATCTTCGACGTTGCCAAGTTCCCCGAGGCGACCTACACGGGCAAGCTGGTCAATTTCAAGAACGGCGCCCCGACCGAAGTCGACGGCAACCTCACACTGCACGGCGTGACCAAGCCGGTGAAGCTGAAGATCAACAGCTTCCTGTGCAAGCCGAACCCGATGAACAAGAAAGAAACCTGCGGCGCCGACGCCAGCGCCCAGATCAAGCGCGACGACTTCGGCGTGGATTACGGCAAGGCGTATGGCTTCAAGCAGGAAGTCGAGCTGCAGATCCAGATCGAGGCCGTCAAGGCCGACTGAGCCTGTTGCACCGATACCGCGCGTGGCGACTCACCTCGCCGCGCGCGGCGCTCAGTAAACGTCAACCTGCCGCACCGGCCGAGCGATACTTGGCCGACAGCTTTCTCAAATACTCCGCTTCGAGCTCGCGACGCTCCTCCTGAAAACGATCGGGACAGGCTTCCTTGGCGAAGTTCGCCATGCCGAGCTCATTGAAGCTGACCACCAGGTCGTCGCCGATCGCGAGCGCCTCGCGGCAATCGACGAACGCGATCGAGGTAGCGACGATCGCGTCGCCGGGCTGGTAGCTGCCCTTCCAGGACTCGATCACGGCAAACTCGAACGCGAAGTCTTTTTCGCTCGCGCGCCGGAGCACGCGGACTCGCAACACGTTGCTCCGGTTCTTCAGCAGCCACTCGACCGATTTCCTCACCTGGGCCGGATCGACCTTCGGGGCCGGTTGACAATTACACGCGTTGGACGCCTGCGGAAAGGCCAGGATGGCCGCGACGATCAACCAATACCGCAACGTGCGCTCCGGATTGGCCCCGGAAGATGAAAAAAACATGTCGGCTCCCTATCGACACCCGAAAACGCTTCAAGTCAGATCCGCTGCGCGACGCTCGATGGCTGTCATTGATTGTCATAACTCGGTCGCCACAAAGCCCGCTTGCCTTCGTCCCGCCTGGAACGAACAGCCGCTGATTGTGCGTATTTCGCAGGGCGAGTCATGGATGGATGTCCATGCCACCGGTGTCAGTATTTTTTATTTAACGCTCACGGCTGCAGATCGCCGTGAACACCAGCTGGCAGGTCTGCTATCACGTCGAATTCGCGCCCGCCTCTCTCTGCGCCGCGCGCTCTCCGAGCACCGAGGACGCCAGCGCCCCCATGACGAACACAAAGCCGACCCACGACATGAAGCGCGGCGGCACCAATGTCCACGCCGTCGCGCCGATGCTGGCGCCGACGGCCATGCCGAGGTAAGTCACTGAGGAGTTGAGCGCGATCGTAGCCGCGGCCAGCATGGGAGCGACAGCGACCAGTCGCGCCTGCTGTACGGCTGGAAAGCCGGAGCTGCCGAGGCTCCATAGAAACTGAGCGACATAGATCGTCGCGGCCCAAAGAGAAAACAGCGGCCACAACAACAGCATGGTCGCGGAAGAAATGTTGCAGCGATACGCAACGAGGGTCGCGCCGAACCGCCGCACCATGCGCACGCTCAGTAGATTGCCAACCAATCCGCCCACGCCGGCCGCAAACAACAGCAGAGCCAGCGCGGCACCGGAGATCCCCTGCACGGCTTTAACGATGGGCGCGATGTAACTCATCATCACAGCGCTGCCCATGTTGGCGAGCGCCGTGGCGGCGGTCAGCCACCGTAGCGCCGGAGAGCGCAGTACTTGAAACCAACGCACCCAGTTGAGCGGCGGCACCCTCACGTTCGGCGGCACCGAGTGCCAGATGAAGATCGCGATGATCGCACTGGCCACACCGATGAATGCAAACGACATTCGCCACGACGACACCGAGGCGATCAACACCGACATGGGATTGCCGAGCACCGCGCCGACCGACCAGCCCACCATCAATTTCGCCAGTGTCGGCGCGCGCTCCTGCTCGGGCGTGAGCATGCTCAAAGTCGCAGCGACCTGCGGCGTATAGACGGCTGAGGTCACAGCCGCGAGCACGCGAGCCAGCATCAAGTGCTCATAAGTCTGGCTGAGCGCAGCCAACAAATTCGCGAGCGCGCAGACCGCCATCGAGCCGGTGAGCAGCTTACGTCGGTCGATGCGGGAGCCAAGCGTCGCCAGGGTCGGCGCGCAGACGGCAGCAGCAATGCCAAAGGCGGCGATCAGCAACCCGGCCTTCTCGATGGGAATCTGCAGCGACGACGAAATATCGCTCAGCAGGCCGCCGACGCTCAGGAAGCTGGTGGCGACGAAAAAATTGCCGGCGATGAGGACGAAGAGTCGCTGGGGAGGCACGGAACGGTCGACGTTAGCGAGGGGGTGTTCGTGGCGATGCGCGTTGGTCGCACATCATCTCCGACTCACCCGACAATCGCCAACGCCTTGACTATTCTCCCCGGCTGCCGCCGCCCGGTGGGCCGTAGATCAACTTGAATCCGTCATGTCCGCACAGTTGCGACAGCCGTTCCGTCACCTCGCGCGTCGGTTTGACCTGCCACTCTTGGGATAACACCAGCTCGGCTCGCGCAGCGGAACCGGTGTAGTAAACCGCGACCGCACAGCGGCCGCCGCGGAACGGTCGCAACGTTTGTTCGAGTTGCTTGAGAAAGTTGCGCTGCCCTTGCGGATCGAGGCCGGGTGGCCAGCGAATCGCCAGGCGCTTGCCATGCAGCTCACGAGCCTGATCGATGTCGATGACCTTCTTGGCATTCAGACGCCAGCCTTCGATGTACTCGTCGAAGCGCAGCTGACCTTCGACGATCACGATCGCGCTCTTGGCGATCACCGTGCGGTACTGCTGCCACTGATCTTCGAACATGGAGGCTTCCATGCGACCGCTGCGGTCATCGAGCGTGAAGATCACGCGCTGACCGCGCTTGCCGACATCGAACACCATGCCGCCGACGGTGACCGGCTTGCCCTTGAATTGCTGGAAGCCGCCCTCGCCGCCGCTGGGCGCCGGCCGATCGCTGGTCAGGTCGACGATGCGACCGCTGGTGATGGGCTTGACCTCCGCCTCGAACTCTTCGAACGGATGGCCGGTGAGATACAAACCCAGAGTGTCGCGCTCGCCATCGAGTCGCACGCGCCGGCTCCAGTCCGGCAGCACTTCTGTAACGACCTGCGGTGCCGCCGACGGACTGGTATCCATCAAGCCGAACATATCGTCCTGACCGACCGCTCGCGCGCGGATGGTTTGATCGGCAAGCTGCATCGCTGAAGGCAGCGAATGCATCAGCGTCGCACGATTGGCGCCGAGCGAATCGACCGCGCCGGAGCGGATCAACGCTTCCAGCACGCGACGGTTCATTCGATTCGCGTCACTGCGCCGGCACATGTCCGCCAGATCGCGATACGGTTCTTTGCTTCTGCTCTCGACCAACTCGTCGACGACGTTCTGGCCGACGCCTTTAATCGCGCCCAGACCGTAACGAATCGTGCGTTCGCCCGACACGGTGAACATGAATTGCGAGAAATTCACATCCGGTGGCTCGACCTTCAACTTCATGCGTCGCGCTTCGTCGATCAGCGTCACGACCTTGTCGGTCTTGTCCATATCGGACGACAACACCGCCGCCATGAACGCCGCCGGATAGTGCGCTTTCAACCACGCCGTTTGATACGTCAGCAGCGCGTACGCGGCCGAGTGCGACTTGTTGAAGCCGTAACCGGCGAACTTCTCCATCAGGTCGAAGATGTGCTCGGCCTGTTTCTGATCGACGCCGCGCCCGGTGGCGCCCGTGACGAAAATGGTCCGTTGCTTGGCCATTTCTTCGGGCTTCTTCTTACCCATCGCGCGACGGAGCAAATCGGCGCCACCGAGCGAATAGCCGGCGAGCACCTGCGCGATCTGCATCACCTGCTCTTGATACAAGATGACGCCGTATGTCGGCGCAAGCACCGGCTGCAGATCGGGATGCAGATAGTCGATCGGACCGGTCGTGGTGCCGCGCTTGCGCGCGATGAAGTCGTCGACCATGCCCGACTCGAGCGGGCCGGGACGGAACAGCGCCACGAGCGCGACGATGTCTTCGAAGCAGTCCGGCTGCAGGCGGCGGATCAGATCTTTCATGCCGCGGGATTCCAGCTGGAACACAGCGGTAGTCTCGTAGCGCTTCAGCAGATCGAACGTCGCGGCGTCATCCATCGGCAGCGCGTTGATGTCCAGCGGCCGCTCGCCCTTCGCTGCGCGTTGGGCATTGATGACCTTCAGCGCCCAATCGATGATGGTGAGCGTGCGCAAGCCCAGGAAGTCGAACTTCACCAGACCGGCCTGTTCGACGTCGTCCTTGTCGAACTGCGTCACCACGCTCTGACCGTTCTCGTCGCAGAACAAGGGTGAGAAATCGGTGAGCACGGACGGCGAGATGACCACGCCACCGGCGTGCATACCCGCGTTACGCACCAGGCCTTCGAGTGACATCGCCATATCGAGAATGGCGCGCGTCTCCTCTTCGTTCTGATACCGACGCCGCAGCTCTTCTTCCTTCGCGAGCGCATCCTTCAGCGTGATGCCCAGCTCGAACGGAATCAGCTTGGCGATGGAGTCGGCGAAGCCGTAGCTCTGACCGAACACACGCGCCACGTCGCGCACCACGGCCTTCGCCGCCATGGTGCCGTAAGTGATGATCTGCGAAACGCGCTCGCGACCGTAGTGCTGCGCGACGTAATCGATCACGCGATCGCGGCCGTCCATGCAGAAGTCGACGTCGAAGTCGGGCATGGAGACGCGCTCGGGATTCAAGAAACGCTCGAACAGCAGGTCGTAGCGCAGCGGATCGATGTCGGTGATGCCGAGGCAGAACGCGACCAGCGAGCCGGCGCCCGAGCCGCGGCCTGGGCCGACCGGCACGCCGTTCTTCTTCGCCCATTCGATGAAGTCCGCGACGATCAGGAAGTAGCCGGGGAAGCCCATCTGGATGATGACGCCCAGCTCGATCTCCAACCGTTCCGTATATTCCTCATCGGGAATGACGCGCCCCTGCACGGGCGCCGCCTTGAGCTGCACCAGACGTTGCGCCAGTCCATTGCGCGATTGCTCACGCAGGAAGTCGTCGACCGGCATGTCGCCCGGCGTTGGAAACTTCGGCAGCACGGATTTGCCGAGCTTCAGCTCCAGGCTGCAGCGGCGCGCGATCTCGACCGTGTTCTCCAGTGCCTCGGGCACATCCTTGAACAGCTCCGCCATTTCCTTCGGCGACTTGAGATATTGCTGCTCGGAGAAGCGACGGCGACGCTTGGGATCGGCGAGCAAGGCGCCGTCATGAATGCAAACACGCGCCTCGTGCGATTCGAAATCCTCGCGACGAATGAAGCGCACGTCGTTGGTGGCAACCACTGGAATGCCGCGCTCGATCGCGAGATCCAGCGCGCCCTGCACGTGACGCTCATCGCCTTCGCGGCCGGTGCGTTGCAGTTCCAGATAGAACCGATCGCCGAACAGATTGAGCCAGAAGTCGAGCGCGCTGCGTGCTTCGTCATCGCGGCCGGTGAGGATGGCGCGACCGATATCGCCTTCGCGCGCAGCGGACAGCGCAATCAAGCCCTGCAGATCTTCAGGGTTGAGCCAGCTGCGATCGACGGTCGCGATGCCCTTCTTCTGGCCCTGCAGATAGGACTTGCTGACCAGCTTGGAGAGATTGTTGTAACCGACCGGGTTCTGACACAGCAACACCAGCGCCGAGGGCTCGACCCGATCGCCGACCTCATGGATGCGCAGATCGACGCCGATGATGGGTTTCACGCCGGCGGCCTGCGCCGCCTTGTAGAACTTCACCATCGCGAACAGATTGCTCTGATCGGTGAGCGCGACCGACGGCATCTTTGCGGCCGCCACCGAATCCATCAGGCCAGGAATGCCCTCGCCTTCGCTGGTGATGCGTACCACGCTGTCGACCAGCGAGTACTCGGTGTGCAGATGGAGATGGACGAACGAGGACACTTAGGACGCGACCACAGCAACATCGGACGTCATCGCGCCCATGTCGGCCAGCGTCAAACGCCGCTCTGCGGCGAGGCGCACCGGCTCGAAACTGCGGCGATGAATCGGCGTCGGACCGTGATGCTTCAGGGCCTTGTAGTGTTGCGGCGTGCTGTAGCCCTTGTGAGAAGCAAAGCCATATTCGGGATACAGCGCATCCAGCTCGACCATCATGCGATCGCGAGTGGTCTTGGCGAGAATGGACGCGGCACCGATACAGGTCTTGAGCGCGTCGCCGTCAATGATGGCTTCGTAGCTGCACTTCATTGGCAGTCCGATGAACGACGGACACAGATTGCCGTCGATCTGCACGTGGCCCGGATGAATGTGCAGACCGATGAGCGCCCGGCGCATCGCCAGGTGCGTGGCCTGCAGGATGTTGTGGCAGTCGATCTCTTCCACGTCGGCCCAGGCGACCGACCAGGACAACGCAGCCCCGCGAATCTTGATCGCGAGCGCCTCGCGCTCTTCGGCTTCGAGCTGCTTGGAGTCTTTGATGCCACGGATACGACGGCTGGGATCGAGAATCACCGCCGCGGCGACCACCGGTCCCGCAAGCGGTCCGCGCCCCGCTTCGTCGACGCCCGCGACCAGCCCGGGCGCCTGCAACGGCAAGGCCATCGTCTGTCGAGATGCTGCCCGCTGAGATGCTGCCATCGCCCTTTTCTACACCGACAATCGACGCTTCACCAACAAGTCCACGATCGCGTCCGCCGCGCGCGCACTGGCGTCGCGCTTGAGGGTCTCGTGGATGGAGGTGAAAGTTTGCACCAGCTGCTCGCGATCGGCACGTTCCAATTGCTGAAGCACCGCAGGACCGAGCACGTCGGCCCGCACCTGCGCGTTGAAGAACTCCGGCACCAGCTGCCGGCCGGCCAGCAGGTTGGGCTGCGCGAAGAACGGCGCCTTGAAGAGTTTCAAATGCTTGAGCAGAAAACTTGTCAGCAGCTTTAAGCGATAAGCCACCACCATCGGGCGCTTCACCAAAGTCGCTTCCAGGGTCGCCGTGCCTGAGGCGAGCAGCACGACGTCACTGGCAGCCATCACGGCCTGCGCTTGACCGTTGACCACCGTGACCCGTTCGCGCAAGGTCGGCGCGTCAGCGGCAGCGCGATCCAGTGCTGCTTCAAAGTTTTTTCGCGTCGAGTCGCTCGCGAGCGCGGCAACAAAGCGCAACTGCGGCCGCTGTTTGAGCAACCAGGCCATAGTCGCCGCGAAATCCGGACTGAGCCGTGACACCTCACCCTGCCGGCTGCCAGGTAGCACAGCAATGTATTGACCGTCCGTCGGGACACCCAGCTTGGCGCGCGCCTCGACAGCGTCCATCTGCATCGGCACCTGATCCGCGAGAGGATGCCCCACGAACTCGGCATGCACCGCGTGCGCGTCGTAGAACGGCTTTTCGAAGGGCAACAGACACAGGATCAAATCCACCGCTCTGCCAATCGTGTGCACGCGCCCTTGTCGCCAGGCCCACACCTGGGGGCTGACGTACTGCACGGTCGGAATGCCCGCTTCCTTGAAACGGGGCGCGATGCGCAGATTGAATTCCTTCGCATCGACGCCGACATACACCGCCGGCCGTTCGGCCAGCACGCGCTCGATCAGATTGCGCCGGATGCGCAGCAGTCGCGGCAAATGCGGAATGATCTCGAACAGTCCCATGACGGACAGGCTTTCGGCGCGTTCCCAAGGTTCACAGCCGGCTGCAACCATGCGCGGCCCGGCGATGCCGGCAAAGCGTGCTTGAGGGATGCGCTGGCGTAGCGCCGAGATGAGCTGAGCACCGAGGTTGTCGCCGGATGTTTCACCGGCAACCAGAACTATTAGCGGTGCTTCGTCAGGCTGAGCCACCTACCCTTTTACCTGACGATACCGACGCGCTCGCGCCGTGGCGTGGAGTCGTTGAGGAAATCGACCAGCGGCTGCAGCTCGGGCTGCGTCTTGGCGCGCTGCTCGATCTGCTCGGTGGCCTCGATCAGTTTGAGCTGCGAACGATACAGGATGCGATACGCGTCGCGAATGTTCCGAATCTGCTCGGGCGAGTAGCCGCGGCGCTTCAGTCCTTCCGAATTCACGCTGTGCGGTTCAGCAGGACGGCCCACTGCCATTACGAACGGCGGCACGTCGCGCGTCACGGCGGTGTTGTTAGCGATGAACGCATGCGCGCCGACCTGACAGAACTGATGAATGCCGGCGAAGCCGCCCATGTGCACCCAGTCGCCGATGATCACGTGACCGCCGAGTGTGCCGTAGTTCGCCAGCACGCAATGCGAGCCGATGACGCAGTCGTGACCGACATGCGAGCCGGTCATGAACAAATTATCGCTGCCGATGCGCGTGACCAGCTGATCCTTGGTGGTGCCGCGATTGATGGTGGTGTTCTCGCGGAACGTATTCCGGTCGCCGATTTCGAGCCGGGTCGGCTCGTTGTTGTATTTCAGATCCTGCGGCGCGGCACCGATCGAGGCGAACTGAAAAATCTTGTTGTCGCGGCCGATCGTGGTCGGGCCGTCGATCACCACGTGCGGCCCGATCCAGGTACCGGCGCCGATGACGACACCGGCACCGATGACGGTGTACGCGCCAACCTGCACATCCGGCGCGAGCTGCGCGCTGGGATCGATCAGCGCTGTGGAATGAATAGCCATCGTGGCAATGTCCGTTACTTTCGCGTTTCGCCCGGCGCAACCATCATTTCAGCGCTGCACGCTTCCTGGCCGTCGACCTCGGCGATCGTGGAGAACTTCCAGATGCCGCGAATCGACCGCTCCAGCGTCGCCTTCAGGATCAATTGATCGCCCGGCTCGACCGGCTTGCGGAAGCGCGCCTTGTCGATGCCGACGAAGTACAGCTGACGGTGCTCGTCCGGGTACACGCCGGCGGTCACGAAGGCGAGGATGCCGGCGGTCTGGGCCAGCGCCTCGAGGATGATTACGCCCGGAAATACCGGCCGGTGCGGAAAGTGGCCGGGAAAGAACGGCTCGTTGATGGTGACGTTCTTGAGTGCGCGGATGTGCTTGCCCGACTCGCACTCGAGCACCCGATCCACCAGCAGGAACGGATAGCGATGCGGCAAACGGCGCATCACCTCGTGAATGTCCATGGTCAACACATCGCCGGCGGCTTTGCCCTGCTCTGTCTGAATGCTATCGGTCA
Organism: Steroidobacter cummioxidans; assembly: GCF_003104955.1. Classification (NCBI taxonomy): domain Bacteria; kingdom Pseudomonadati; phylum Pseudomonadota; class Gammaproteobacteria; order Steroidobacterales; family Steroidobacteraceae; genus Steroidobacter; species Steroidobacter cummioxidans. The sequence goes on from NZ_LSRW01000087.1 coordinate 29,101, forward strand.
TCGGAAGCCTTGTTATTCCTCGGTTTCTGGCGGCGCGGCCTGGTCGGCGGCGCCCCGCTCCCGGCGGACCTCGCGGACGAATTCGTCCAGGTGGTGGAAGCGGGCCGCATTCTTGCGGAAACGGGTCGTTTCGTCGACCGGTATCCCGCTCGAATAGTACCCCGGCTTGCGGATGCTGCTGTTCACGAAAGATTTACCGGTCACCATCACGTCGTCGCAGATGGTCAGGTGTCCGGCGACGCCCACCATGCCGCCGATCATGCAGCGTTTGCCGATCACCGCGCTGCCGGAAATTCCGGCACAGCCGGCAATGGCGGTATGGTCGCCGATACGTACGTTGTGGCCGATCTGGATCTGGTTATCCATCTTCACGCCGTCGCCGATGACGGTGTCGTCCATGGCGCCGCGGTCGATGGTGGTACTGGCCCCGATCTCGACATCGTTGCCGATGCGCACCGTGCCCACCTGCGGGACCTTCAGCCACTCGCCCTGATCCGGCGCGAGACCGAAGCCGTCGGCACCGATGACAACGCTCGGGTGGAACAGGCAACGATCGCCGATGCTGACGCCGTGACATAAAGTCACATTCGCCGTGAGCCGCGTGTCGGCGCCGATCGTCACATCGTCCATGACCACGCAGCCCGGCCCGATGACCGTGCGTGCGCCGATCTTTACTCTCGCACCGATGACCGCATGCGGACCGATCGATGCGCTCGCATCGATCTGCGCCGAATCCTCGACGGCGGCGGTTGCATGTCGACCGGGCGGCGCGGCGGGCGGTGGATATAACAAAGCCGCGATGCGTGCGTATGTCGCATACGGATTCTTCGCCAGCAGCGCGTTCACCGGACAGGCATCTGCCAGCTTCGGGTCGATGACGACCACGCCGGCCTGGGTCTGCTGCAAATGACGGCGATAGCGTGGATTGGCTAGAAACGCGACGGACGAAGCGTCCGCGCGCTCCAGCGCAGCGACCCGCGACACGCGCAGGTCAGGATCGCCTTTGAGGATGCAGCCAAAGCGGACGGCGAGCTCGCCCAGGCTGAGGCCGGGCTGCGCGGACATCGCCGTCGCCCGGCTCAGTGACGCAACCCGGAAGGGATATGCGCACTCATGAGGTTACTGCTTGGCCGGCGGGGTGGCGGGCTTCGCGGGCGGCGTTGCCGGCTTCACACCACTGGTCTTGGCGCGAGCCTGCAGGGCCGTCAGCACCTGCGGGGTGATGTCGAGCGACTCGTTGACGAACAGCACGCCATCGCCGACCACCAGGTCATAACCGGACGAACGAGCGAAGGTCTGCACTTCTTGCAGCAGGGCCTTCTGCAGCTTGCCCAGCTCCTCGTTACGGCGCACGTTCAGATCCTCGACGTACTCATTCTGCTTGCGAGCCAGGTCGCGCTGACCTTCGCGCAGCTCCTTCTCGGCGTTGCGACGCTCGTTTTCGGCCATCACGGCACCGTCACGCTGCAGCTTCTCTTCCTTGGTCTTCAGGTCTTTCTGCTGAGCGGCCATCTCGCGCTGACGCGGCGAGAACTCGTCTTGCAAGGCCTGCATGGCGCCCTTGGCCTGTGGGGCCTCTTCCAGCAGCCGCGGCACGTTGACCACGGCAATCTTCAGCTGCGTCTGGGCGCCGGCCACCGGCGCGAACAACGCCACCGACAGCGCCAGCGGAGCAAGCAGAAAAGCAGGAATGCTCAAACGTGCCATGTATCCAACCTCGGAAAAATGTCCCAATTATCGTAATAAGAGCCCAAGAATCGCCGCGACCCGTCAGAACGCCTGGCCGATCGAGAACTGGAAACCTTCCGTCTCGTCGCCATAGCGCGCGTTGGTGTCGCCGCTGAATTTCTTGAGCGGCACCGCGTAGCTGAAGCGGAACACGCCCAGCGGCGCCAGCCATTGCACGGCCAGACCGGCGGATTGCCGGAGCTGATCATAACTGAACCCGTAGTCCACGGGGGTGACCTGATCGGGCCCGTAGAACTTGACGTTCTGGTTCGAGAAGACGTTACCGATGTCGTAGAACAAGCTGAACCGGGCGCTGTTACGCCATTTGTCCGGGATCGGCAACAACAATTCGGTCTGGGCGATGGTCTTGATATTGCCGCCGTACGGACGGCCGAAGTTGTCCTTCGGACCCAGGCGGCTCTCGCGGAAACCGCGCACCGACTGCGGACCGCCGCCGAAATACTGCCGATACGGCGGCAGTGCGGTGGTGTCGCCCAGCGCCTCGCCGTACGCGAGCTCGACGTTGAACATCAGGGTCAGGCTGCGCCAGATCGGCAGGAATTGCAGGTAATCGTAGGACGCGGTCCAGAACTCAACGTCGCTGCCTGGCACCGTGTAACCGATGTTGAAACGATGCCGGGCGCCCCGGTCGGCGAAGATCGCGCGGTTGCGCGAGTCATAACGCCAGCCCAAGTTCAGCTCGAGCGTGTCGAAAGCACTGGTGTACAGGAAGTAGTCGTACGAACCGGGGGTGCCCGGATTGCAGACGCCATCGCTGTAGACATCGATACAGCGCGTGCGCGAATTGCCGTTCGAGCGCACCCAGTCGGTCGCCTGCTGGGCGCTGCCGCCCTGGCTGGTCGCCAGCTCGGCGCGCTGCGCCGACAGACCCACACCGAGATATTGATACTCGGTGATCGGCCAGTCGTAGTTGATGCCGAGCGTGACCGTGGTCGTGTTGAAGTCCGAAGTCGCCGACGTGAATTGCTTGACGTCGCGATAGCCCGCCGAAATGGTCCGCTGCACTTCATCGATGGTGGTGTAGCGATCGGTGTGCGAGAAGCTGAACGCCTTGGCGAAACGGCCGGAGTTGATCTCCATGGCGATACGGTTGCCCGTGCCCATGAAGTTCGAGTGCACGAAGTTGCCGTTCAGGATGATGGACTGCGACTCGGAGTAGCCGATGCCGCCGCCGAACTGACCGGGCAGGCCCTCCTCGATCTGGAAATCGACGTCCACCAGGTCGGGCGCGCCCGCCACCTGGTTGGTTTCCACGTCGACTTTCTGAATGAACGGCAGACGCTGGATACGCTGCTTGGAGCGCTCCACCGCCGAGTTCGACAGGTACGCGCCTTCGAACTGGCGCATTTCGCGGCGGAACACTTCGTCGTTCACGCCCGAGGTGCCGTTGAAATTCACCCGGCGCACATACACGCGGTTCTTCGGATCGACCACGAAGGTCAGCGAGATTTCCTTGGTCTCGTTGTTCGGTGTCGGCACCGGATCGACGGTGGCGAAGGCATAACCGTCGACACCGAGGCGCAGCTTCATCGCCTCCTGGGTGGCGGTGATACTGCGCAATGAATACGTGTCGCCGGGCTTGAAGAAAATCATCCGGCGCAGCTCCGACTCCGGCACCACCATGTTGCCGGCCATCTTGATCTCGGAGATCTTGAACACATCGCCTTCATCGACGTTGACCGTGACAAAGATGTCATCTTTCTCGGGCGCGATCGCCACCTGCGTGGACGTCACATGGAAGTTCGCGTAGCCACGGTCCATGTAGTACGAGCGCAGCTTTTCCAGATCGCCCGACAACGATTCGCGCGAGTAACGATCGTCCTGCTTGTACCAGGACAGCCAGCCGGGCGTGTTGAGCTCGAACCCTTCGCGCAGCTCCTCGTCGGTGAACGCGCTGTTGCCGGCAATGTTGATCTGACGGATGCGGGCGCGCTTGCCCTCGTTCACCTCGATGGTGAGCTTGACCTTGTTGCCCGGCACTTCCTCGACTTTGGTGTCGACGCGCACCGCGTATTTGCCGCGGGAGAAATACTGGTCGGTGAGGTATTGCTTGACCTCATCCAGCACCGACTGGTCGAAGGTCTTGCCGGTGGCCAGACCGACGTTGCGCAGCGACTTCTGCAAGTCCTCGGTCTTGATGTCCTTGTTGCCCTTGATCTCGAAGCTCTCGATCGAGGGACGCTCGAGCACCGCGACCACCAGCGTGCCGCCGTCGCGACGGATCTCGACGTCGCGGAAGAAGCCGGTGTTGTACATCGCCCGCAGCGCTTCCTGAACGCGGCGCTCGTCGATCTGGTCGCCGATGTTGACGGGCAGGTAGTTATAAACCGTGCCTTCGGAAATGCGCTGCAGGCCTTCGATACGAATATCGCCGACCGTAAAGCTGGACTGCGATGGCGCGACCTGCGCAAACGCTACGCCCGGCAAAATGCCAGGCACAGCGCCGGCCGCTGCGACCGCGAGTGTCGCGTGGATGATGGACTTCAACCGCATCAGCCCTATGCCCCTAGTTTCTCTTTGGAATACGCCGCCGCAATGTCGGCGTTAATTCAGATGTCGCACGATGTCGTTATAGAAGGCCAGTGTCATCATCAGGATCAACATCACAATGCCGATGCTGTGCCCGAGTTGCAGTGCACGTTCTGAGACCGGCCGGCCCTTCACCAGTTCCGCGAGCTGATACACGATCTGGCCGCCATCCAGGATCGGAATCGGCAGCAGGTTGAGCACGCCCAGACTGATGCTGATCAGCGCCAGGATACCGAAGAAAAAGCGCCAGCCCTGCCGGATCGCAAAGCCCGCCGTCTCGGCGATGCTGATCGGCCCGGAAATCGCCTTCATCGACACATTGCCGGTCACGATACGGCCCACGATGCGCAACGTGAACACCGAGGTGTCCCAGGTCTTGGTGGCCGCCTGGCCGACGGCAGCGAACACACCATACTTCTGCAGCGCCACCATGTCTTCGTAGGTGCGGCCGGTCTTCATCGGCTTGTTCTCCGGCACGACGCCGATCAAGCCGATGCTCTTGCCGCCCGCAGTGCTCTCGCCAATGGTGAGCGGCACCGACAGGGTCTGACCGTCGCGGCGAATCTCCAGCGTCACGTCGCGGCCGGGGTTGGGCTTGACCAGCGCCACCAGCTGACTGAAGTCGCCGATCGGCTGTTCATCCACCTTCAGAATTTCGTCGCCCGTCTGCAAGCCGACCCGGGCGGCGGCGCTGTCGTCGATCACGCTCGCGACCACCGCCGGCACCTTGGGCTGCCAGATATCGAAGCCCAGGCCCGGCATCAGCGCGTCGGGCTGCGTCAGCTCGCGGCTGCGATTGCCGGCATCGAGCGTCAGATCCCGCTCACTGCCATCCACGCCCCGCACGCGCAAATGTATCCTGCCATCGTCGGTCAGATCGTCGATGATGCCGAGCGTAGCCTGTTCCCAGGTATCGGTGGGCCGGCCGTCCACGGCGATGATGTGATCTTCGTAACGCAGGCCCGCCTGCGCGGCGATCGAATTCGGCGTCACCTCGCCGACGATGGAGCGCGGCGCCGGCACGCCGGCGGTGAACAGAATCCAGTACAAAAACACCGCAAAAATCAGGTTGAACACCGGGCCGGCGAGCAGCACGGCAATGCGCTTCCACACCGGCTGGCGCGTGAACGCGCGCTGCACGTCCTGCTCCGGAACATCGCCTTCGCGCTCATCGAGCAATCTCACATAACCGCCGAGCGGAATGGCTGCGATCACGTACTCGACCTGGTCGCGGTCGCGGCCGACATGGCGCCACAGCGGCTTGCCGAAGCCGATCGAGAACCGCAGCACCTTGATGCCGAGCCGGCGCGCCACCCAGTAGTGACCGAACTCGTGCACCGACACCAGGATGCCGATGGCAATGAGGAATCCGACGGCGGATATCAGCCATTCCAGCGGATTGCTCGGTGTAATCATGCACACACTCCCGCGACCGTCGTGAGGGCCGCTTGCGCCTCGCGACGCGCCCAGTCATCCGCGCTCAACACGTCATCGAGCGAGGCGGCGGGCAACGTCCGATGACGCGCCAGCACGCGCTCGATCACTTCCGGGATTTCCAGGAATGACAGCCGGCGCTGTAAAAAAGCTTCGACAGCGATTTCATTGGCAGCGTTCAATACCGCCGGTGCGGTACCGCCCGCCTCCGCCGCCGCGCGCGCCAGCCGCAGGCACGGGAATCGGGTCGCATCGGGTGCTTCGAAATCCAGCCGCGCGGCCCGCAAAATATCGAGCGATTCTACACCCGAGGCAATGCGCTGCGGCCAGCCGAGCGCATGGGCAATGGGCGTGCGCATGTCGGGATTGCCCAACTGCGCCAGCATCGAGCCGTCGATATATTCGACCAGCGAGTGCACGATGCTCTGCGGATGCACCACCACCTCGACCTGCGCCGGCGGCAACGCAAACAGCAAACAAGCCTCGATCAGTTCCAATCCCTTGTTCATCAAAGTGGCCGAGTCCACCGAGATCTTGCGCCCCATCACCCAGCGGGGGTGCTTGCAGGCCTGTTCAGGCGTGACCGCCACCAGCGCACTGGGCGGGGTCCGCAGGAAAGGTCCGCCGGAGGCAGTCAGCAGCACCCGCCGGACATCGGTACGGGTCACGCCGGCCTGGGTTGCCCCTGGCCCGCTCATGCACTGGAACACAGCATTGTGCTCGCTATCCACGGGTAACAACGTCGCGCCGCCATCTCGCACCGCTTGCATGAACAAGGGGCCGGACATCACCAGCGCTTCCTTGTTCGCCAGCATGATCCGCTTGCCCGCGCGCGCGGCGGCAAGGCTGGAACGCAGGCCGGCGGCGCCGACGATCGCGGCCATGACCGCGTCGACCTGCTCGTGAGCAGCAACTTCGCTGAGCGCCGCTTCACCTACCAATACGCGCGTGGTGCAACCGGCAGCAATGAGTTCAGAGCTGAATTTCGCAGCCGCGACCGGGTCGACCACTACCGCAAATTGCGGACGATGAGCGAGGCATTGCTCACGCAGCCGGGCGATGTTGTTGTGGGCGGTGAGCGCGAAGACTTCGAAACGATCCGGATGCCGTGCCAGCACGTCGAGCGTGCTCAGGCCAATGCTCCCTGTGGAGCCGAGTACAGCAACCCGCACGCGCGCGTTCATCGCAGCAGCCCCAGCCGCTCCAGACCGATCAGAAACACCGGTGCGGCGGCAGTTACGCTGTCGACGCGATCGAGCACGCCACCATGGCCGGGCAGCAGATTGCCGCTGTCCTTCAGGCCCGCATGCCGCTTGAACATGCTCTCGGTCAGGTCGCCGACCACCGAAGCGATCGCGACCAGGACGCACAACGCCATGAAAGGCACGGTGTCCATGCTGAACCACCACACGCCAAACGCGGCCATCAGCGCCGCCGCCACCAGGCCACCGCCTACTCCTTCCCAGGTCTTGCCCGGGCTAACCCGCGGTGCAAGCTTGTGCTTGCCGAGGGCCCGACCCGCGAAATATGCGCCTATATCGGCAGCCACCACCAGCAGCAAAAGGAACAACATCAATTGCGGACCCTGCGCGTGCAGCCGCACCAGGGCGATCCAGACCGGCACCAGCGCGAATAAGCCGGCCGCGGCGGCAGTGGCACGGTTCACACTGGCGGGCGCCAGGCCGATCCACAGCAATGCCAGCACCCACCAGACGAGCGAGGCATGCAGCAACAGGTTCGACTCGACGCTATCGACCCCCAGGTACCACGCCAGGACTACACAGGCCGCAATGAATGCGACATAGGCCCACCGGGTCGAGCGATGCGTAAAGCCGGGAAACGCCGACCACTCCCAGGCGCCCGCCGCCACCAGCAACGCCAGGATGGCCGCCGTGATCGGGTGGGGAACCCAGAGAATCACCAGCAGGACGAAGGGGGCCAGCACCAGGGCTGTGATCACCCGCTGACGAAGCATCAGCGCGCCCCTGCCTGACCCGGGGTCAGGCCGAAACGCCGCTGGCGTCGCGAGAAATGCTCGATGGCCGCGTCCAGCTCGCGAGCCCCGAAGTCTGGCCACAGCGTGTCGCAGAAATACAGCTCGGTGTAGGCGAGATTCCACAGCAGGAAGTTGCTGATGCGCTGTTCCCCACCAGTGCGAATCAGCAGGTCGGGATCCGGCAGCCCCGCCAGCGCCAGGTGCGCATGCACGGCCGCCTCGTCGATCGCCTCGCTCTGTAGCTCCCCGGCAGCACAGCGACGGGCCAGCTCCCGCGTCGCGTTCGCAATATCCCAGCGGCCGCCGTAGGCGATCGCGATCACCAGCGCCATGCCCTGATTGTTGGCGGTCAGCTGCATGGCCGATTCCATCCGTTCGCGCAGCGCCGCGGACAGTTGCGACAGATTGCCGATGAAACGCAATCGCACCCCGTTGTTGTGCAGGCCCTCGATCTCATCGTCGAGCGCCTCGAGGAAGCGGTTCATCAGCATCGAGACTTCTTCGCGCGGGCGCTGCCAGTTCTCGCTGGAGAACGCGAACAACGTGAGCGCCTCGATACGGCGCTCCAGACAGGCCTCGACGATTTGTTTGACCGTGCGCACGCCCATGCCGTGACCGGCCGAGCGCGGCAACGCGCGGGCAGCAGCCCATCGGCCGTTGCCATCCATGATCACCGCGATGTGCCGCGGCATGCCGCCGGAGGTAGGATTCTTCACGAGCTGGTTCAGGCTCAGATCTGCATCAGCTCTTTTTCTTTTTCCTGCAGCACCTGCTCGATGTCGGCAATGTGCTTGTCGGTGAGCTTCTGCACCTCTTCGCCGGCGCGACGCTCGTCGTCCTGCGACAGCAGCTTTTCCTTGAGCATGTCCTTGATCTCGGCGTTCACGTCGCGGCGGACGTTACGAACGGCGACGCGCGCGTTCTCGGCTTCGTGACGCACGACCTTGGTGAGATCGCGACGGCGCTCTTCGGTGAGCGGCGGCATCGGCACACGAATCACGGTGCCGGCGGTGTTCGGGTTCAAGCCCAGATCGGACTTCATGATGGCCTTCTCGATCGCCTGCACCATGGTCTTCTCCCACGGCGTCACGGTGATGGTGCGCGCATCTTCCAGAGCGATGTTGGCGACCTGATTCAGCGGCACTTCGTTGCCGTAGTACTCGACCCGAATGTGCTCGAGCAGGCTCGGGGAGGCGCGACCGGTGCGCAGCCGCTTCAGCTCGTTGCGAAACGCGAGGACGCATTTCTGCATGCGCTCGACGGCGTCTTTTTTTACGTCTTCCAGCATGGTGATTCTCCAGGCTTGAGCTTCGGCTCAGCCGTTTGTGACCAGCGTACCCACGTCTTCGCCGCGCACGATGCGCAACAGCTCGCCGGGGGTGTTCAAATCGAATACGCGCAGCGGCAGGTTGTTGTCGCGGCACATGACGATGGCGGTGGCGTCCATCACGTTCAGCCGATCCATCAGCACCTTCTCGAAGGTAAGACGAGAGTAACGCGTGGCATTCGGATTCTTCATCGGATCGTCGTTGTAAATGCCGTTGACCTTGGTGGCCTTGAGCAGCAGGTCCGCCTCGATCTCGATGGCACGCAGCGAGGCCGCCGTGTCGGTCGTGAAGAACGGATTGCCGGTGCCGGCGGCGAGAATACAGACGCGGCCTTTTTCCAGGTGCCGTACTGCACGGCGCCGGATGTATTCCTCGCAGACTTCATTGATGCGGATCGCCGACATCACGCGCGCATGCATGCCGAGCGCCTCGACCGCATCCTGCATGGCAAGCGAGTTCATCACCGTCGCCAGCATGCCCATGTGGTCGCCGGTCACGCGGTCCATGCCGGCGCGCGCCAGGCCGGCGCCGCGGAAAATGTTGCCGCCGCCGATCACCACCGCCACCTGCATGCCGAGGCTCATCACCTCGCGGATCTCCATCGCCACGCGCTTGAGGAACTTGGGATCGATGCCGTAGTCCTCATCGCCCATCAGCGCTTCGCCGGAGAGCTTCAGGAGGATGCGGCGTAGGCCGTTCGGGGCGGAAGTGGCGGGAGTGGCTGCCATGAAAACCTTGGTGTTCAGATAAAACTATCCGCCATTATAAAGAACCCCGCAGGAGCGGGGTTCAAATCGTAATGTCTTCAGTTTTTTGCCCGAGGGGGCCGACCGGTTACGCCTTCTTGGCGCTCTCGACCTGTTTGCGCACTTCCTCGGCGAAATCTTCCTGCTTCTTCTCGATGCCGGCGCCGACTTCGTAACGCACGATGGACAGCACTTCGCCACCCGCCTTCTTCAGGTACTGCTCGACCGTCTGCTTGTCGTCCTTGACAAACGGCTGACCCAGCAGCGTGATCTCGTTCAGCCACTTGCGGACCTTGCCTTCGACGATCTTTTCCAGCAGCTCGCGCGGCTTGCCGGCATTCTTCGGGTCCTGCGCGGCCTGCTCGACGAATACGCCCTTCTCCTTGGCGACTTCCTCGGCGGGCACTTCGGCGGCCGTGACGCGCACCGGATTGATGGCGGCCACGTGCATTGCGATGTCCTTGGCGACCGCGTCGTCACCGGACTTCATCACGACCAGGGCACCGATGCGGGTGCCGTGCAGGTAGGCGCCAACCACCGACGGAGCCTCGACGATCTGGAAGCGACGCACGCTGATGTTCTCGCCGATCTTGGCGATCAACGCACGGCGGGTCTGTTCGACCGACTGACCGCCCGCAATGGTCTGCTCGCCGAGCGCCGCCACATCGGCCGGACGCTGCTCGAGCGCGACTTTGGCCACCGCGCTGGCGAAGTTCTGGAAGTCCTTCTCGCGCGCGACGAAGTCCGTCTCGCAGTTCACTTCGGCGATCGCGGCGCGCTTGCCGTCGGCCGAGCGCTCCAGAACGATCACGCCTTCGGCGGCGAGGCGCGAGGCCTTCTTGTCGGCCTTGGCCAGACCGGCCTTGCGCATCGCTTCCGCGGCGGCGTCCAGGTCGCCATTGGCTTCGACCAGCGCCTTCTTACATTCCATCATGCCTGCGCCAGTTCTCTCGCGCAGGATCTTTACTGCTTCAGCTGTAACGGCCATGGATCAATTACTCCGTGGGCGTGCCGCTAGCAGCCGGGGTCGTGCCACCGGCAGCCGGGGTCGCGTCGGCAGCAGCCGGGGTCGCATCGCCGGCAGCCGGGGTCGTGCCACCGGTGGTCGGCTTGCGCTTGGCCAGCGCCGCCTGGCGACGAGCCATGAACTCTTCAGGGGACACGTCGCCTTCGACGTCGTCGACCTCTGCTGCCACCACTTCCTCGACCTGGCCTTCAGCCATCTTCTCGGGGGCGCGACGGCGCGTCGCAGCCTTCTTCTTGACCGTGGCCGGCTTGCGGTCACGACGGGCAGCAGGCGCACCAGCGGCCTTCGGCTTCGGCTTGCCCTCTTCGTCCAGCTCAACGAACTCGTCTTCGCCAGCCGGCACTTCCGGCTGCGCCGAGCGGCCATCGAGCACGGCATCGGCCACGCCTTCGGCGTACAGCGAAATGGCGCGCATGGCGTCGTCATTGCCCGGCACGACGTAGTCCACGTCATCCGGCGTGCAATTGGTGTCGACGATGGCGACCACCGGGATACCCAGCTTCTTCGCCTCGTGAATGGCGATCTTCTCGTGACCGACGTCGATCACGAACAGCACGTCAGGCAGCGACTCCATCTCTTTGATGCCGCCCAGGCTGCGCTCCAGCTTCTCGCGCTCGCGACGCAGGCCCTGGGCCTCGCGCTTGCTGTGCTGTTCGAGCGTGCCGTTGGTGGCCATCTCATCGAGGTTGGTCAACCGCTTGATGGAGCCACGCACGGTCTTGAAATTGGTGAGCATGCCGCCCAGCCAGCGGTGGCTGACATAAGGCATGCCGGCGCGCAGCGCCGCTGTCTTCACTGCCTCGCGAGCGGAACGCTTGGTGCCGACGAACAGCACGCGCCCGCCGTCCGCCACGACCTGGCGGATGAAGCCCGCTGCGTCCTGGTACATGGGCAGCGTCTTTTCGAGGTTGATGATGTGGATTCGATTCCGCTCGCCGAAGATATAAGGAGCCATCTTCGGGTTCCAGAAGCGGGTTTGGTGTCCGAAATGAACGCCCGCTTCCAGCATCTGTCGCATGGACACGCTGGTCATGATCGCAAACTCCTAAGGGGTTGAGCCTCCATCTGCCCCAGGTGACGACCTGTAGATTTCTTACAGGCACCCCGTCACATGTGTCGGTCAGATGTGAGAATTCAGGTTAAAAAGAAAGAGATTCGTTGCCAAAAAAACGCGCGCTTTATACCATAAACTCCATGATCGTTCACAACTTTTTCCTGCTGGCCCTAACCTCATGATGCGCGGGCTATTGCAGTCTCTGAACCGTAAAGTGGCCGGCGTCGAAGAAAGCGCGGCTTCCCTGACTTCTGCCCAACATGCCATGCAGGTGACGATCAAAACTCCCGCCGAACAGGAACAGATGCGCGTCGCTGGCCGCCTGGCCGCCGACGTGCTGGACATGATCGGTCCATACGTCGTCCCCGGCGTGACCACCGACGAGCTCAATGCCCGCTGCCACGACTACATCGTGAATGAGCAGAAGGCCATTCCGGCTCCCCTGAACTACCGCGGTTTCCCGAAGTCGATCTGCACTTCGGTGAACCATGTGGTGTGCCACGGCATCCCGAGCCCGGACAAGCGCCTCAAACAGGGCGACATCATCAATCTGGACGTCACCGTCATCAAGGACGGCTGGCACGGCGACACCAGCCGCATGTACGCGGTGGGCAAGATCGCCCCGGCCGCGCAGCGGCTCATCGATATCACCCATGAAGCCATGTGGACCGGCATTCGCCAGATCCGCCCCGGCGCCCGCCTGGGCGATCTTGGTGCAGCAATTCAGGTGTTCGTCGAACCTCAGCACCTGTCGATCGTGCGCGAGTATTGCGGACACGGCATCGGCCGAATCTTCCACGAAGATCCCCAGGTGCTGCACTATGGCGAGCGCGGTCGCGGCGTGGAGCTGGTTCCGGGCATGACCTTCACGGTCGAGCCCATGGTGAATGCCGGCAAGCGCCATGTCCGGCTGCTGCCCGACGGCTGGACCGTCATCACCAAGGATCATTCCTTGAGCGCGCAGTGGGAACACACGGTCCTGGTGACTGACACCGGCTACGAAGTGCTGACGCTCGGTGCCGCCCAGCGCTGAATCGCGCGGCACTGAGTATCATTGCGCCCTTCTCTGTTTTTAGCCGGTCCCCATGCCTGTCGTCACTCCTGATGACCTGGAAGAGCTCGCCTCCGCCAAGCCGGCGAGCGATCCGCCGTGGGACTACCTGGCGGCCATGCAGCCGCAGCTGGCCGCGCAGCCGCAGGACATCGCGACCTTTCGCAATGCCCTGACCGAGGGCGACAACCGCCTCAAGCAACGCTTCCTCGATGACGAGCCGGTCGAGCGCCTGGTGCGCGACCGGGCGCGTCTGGTCGATGCTTTGTTGAAAACCGCGTGGTCGATGCATGTCGGCGAGCACGTTCGCGACGTTGCCTTGATCGCGGTCGGCGGCTACGGCCGCGGCGAGCTGAACCTCTGCTCCGACATCGACATCATGATCCTGCTGCCCAAGAGCGAATCCGCTCCGTGGCAGGGCTCGCTGGAGAAATTCCTCACCTTCATGTGGGACATCGGCCTGGAAGTGGGCCACAGCGTGCGCACCATCGACGACTGCCAGCGCGAAAGCGCCGCCGATGTCAGCGTCGCGACCACCATGATCGAGGCTCGCCTGCTGAAAGGTCCCGAGCTGCTATTCGAAGCCATGCGTCGCGCGCTCGCCCCCGAGCGTGTGTGGCCCACGCGCGAGTTCTTCGAGGCCAAGGTCAACGAGCAGACCGCGCGTCACCATCGCTACTACGACACCGCGTACAACCTCGAGCCGAATGTGAAATCGAGCCCGGGCGGTCTGCGCGACATTCAGACGATTGGCTGGGTCGCGAAGCGTCACTTCGGCGCCGAGTCGCTCGACGAGCTCGTCGATCACGGCTTTCTCACCCGCAGCGAGCTGCGCAAGCTGAAAACTGCGCAGGCGTTCCTGTGGAAGGTGCGCTTCGCGTTGCACGTGCTGACGTCGCGCCGCGAAGACCGCTTGCTGTTCGATCATCAGATCCGGCTCGCGAAAATGTTCGGCTACGAAGATGCGACCTACACGCTCGCAGTCGAACAGTTCATGCAGCGCTACTACCGCACAGCCATGGATGTGAGCCTGCTGAACGAAATGCTGTTGCAGCTGTTCCGCGAGGCCATCCTCACCGACCCGAACTTGCCGCCGGTGCCGGTGAACGCGCGCTTCCAGATCCGCAACGACTTTCTCGAAGTCACCGGCGACGATGTGTTCGATCGCTATCCGTCGGCCATGCTGGAGCTGTTCGTCATCATCGAACAGAACTCCGAGAAGATCCGCGGCGTGCGCGCCGAAACCATCCGTCAGCTCACGCGCCATCTGTGGCTGATCGATGAAGAGTTCCGTCAGCACCCGCGCAATCATCGTTTGTTCTTCGAGATCCTGAGCGCGCCGGTGGGCGTGACGCACGAGCTGCGCCGCATGAACCTGTACGGCGTACTCGGCCGCTATATTCCCGCGTTCGGCCGCATCGTCGGCCGCATGCAATACGACTTGTTTCATGCATACACGGTCGACGCGCATACGCTGTTCGTCGTCAGCAATCTGCGTCGCCTCGCGATGCCGAAGTACGATCATGAGTTCCCGGCGTTGTCGCGCATCATGCAGTCGCTGCCGAAGCCGGAGCTGGCGTATCTCGCTGCCATTTTCCACGACATCGCCAAAGGCCGCGGCGGCGATCATTCCGAGCTCGGATCGGTCGATGCGGAAGCCTTCTGTCTGGAACAGGGCTTATCGCGTTACGACGCCCGCCTGGTCGCGTGGCTGGTGCGCAATCACCTGGTGCTGTCGGTCACTGCGCAGAAGAAAGATATTTCCGATCCCAAGGTCATCAACGAGTTTGCCAAGCACGTCGGCGACCGGACGCATCTGGATTATTTGTATGTGCTGACCGTCGCGGACGTCCGCGGCACGAATCCAAAGCTCTGGAACAACTGGAAACAGTCGTTGTTCGCCGAGTTCTACGAGCGCACCCGTCAGGCGTTGCGCCGTGGCTTGGAAAGCCCGCTCGATAAGGACGAGTTGATCGCGGAGACGCAGTCGCGAGCCAAGGAGCTCACGGCGCGCGTTGGCGTCGGCGAGATCCTGCGGCAGTCCGTGTGGCAGCGCTTCACTGTCGATTACTTCCTCCGCCACACACCGGAGGAAATCGCCTGGCACACCAAGATGCTGTCGGACCGCGATGCCGGCGATCAGAGCTCACTCGTGTCCGTACAGCAGCTCTCCGGTCGCGGCGGCACCGGCATCACGACGTACACACCGAAAACTCAGCACAGCTTTGCCCGCACCACTGCCCTGCTCGACCAGCTCGGCTTGAACATCGTCGACGCACGCATCACGCCGACTGCCGATGGGTTCAGCCTCGACGTGTATCACGTGCTGGAAGACACCGGCGCCGAGATCACCGATCCGGCCCGCATTCGCGACATCGAACAACAGCTGTCGCATGCACTGGCAAAGCCCGACAACGTCGCTGTCACTGTGACGCGTCGCGCGCCCAGACAAGTGCGCATGTTCACGACCGCGACGCAGGTGACATTCAGCGAAGAACCCGTGAACGGCCGCACCATCGTCGAGATCATCGCCGGCGACCGCCCTGGCCTGCTGTCGCAGGTCGCCAAGGTGTTCATGGCCGAACAAGTGAAGATCTACACCTCGAAGATCATGACCGTCGGCGAGCGCGCTGAGGACGTGTTCTACATCACCGACGCCGCTGGCGGGCCGCTGAGCACCGAAGCCCGGCAGCAGATGGCGCAACGAATTACTGAAACACTCGACCGTCGCGTATGAACCCCGCTCTGAACAAGCTGCAGCCGTATCCCTTCGAACGGCTGCGGACGCTGCTGGCCGGCGCCCAGCCGCCCGCCGATCTATCCTGGATCGCGATGTATATTGGCGAGCCGCGACATCCGGCGCCGCCGTTCGTGATCGACGCGCTCACCCACAACATGGAAGGTCTGGGGAGTTATCCGCTCACCGCCGGCATTCCCAAGCTGCGCGAGTCGATCGCAAACTGGTTGACCCGCCGCTTCCAGTTACCCGCGGGCTCGGTATCGCCCGAAACCATGGTGTTGCCGGTGAACGGCACGCGCGAAGCCCTGTTCGCCTTCGTCCAGGCCATGGTCGATCCGGGCAAGCAGCCGCTACTGGTGATGCCAAATCCGTTCTATCAGATCTATGAAGGTGCGGCGTTGCTCGCGGGCGCCGAGCCGTATTTCATGCCGAACGATGCCGCACATTCGGCATTGCCAGATCTGGATAGCGTGCCCGCCGATGTCTGGAAGCGCTGCCAGATTCTGTTCCTGTGCTCGCCCAGCAATCCCACGGGCGCCGTCGCCAGCATCGAGTATCTGCAGCACGCACTGCAACTGGCCGAGAAGTACGACTTCATCGTCGCTTCCGACGAGTGCTACAGCGAAATCTATTTCGATGAAACCAAGCCGCCGCCGGGACTGTTGCAAGCCGCTGCTGCCGCCGGCAACACGTTGTACCAGCGCTGCGTCGTATTCCACAGCTTGTCGAAGCGCTCCAGCGTGCCGGGTTTGCGCTCGGGCTTCGTCGCAGGCGATGCCAAGCTGATCAAGCCGTTTCTGCTCTATCGCACGTATCACGGCTCGGCCATGCCGCCGCCGGCGCAGATCGCCAGCATCGCGGCCTGGGACGACGAGACGCACGTGCTCGAGAATCGCAACCTCTATCGTCAGAAGTTCGCCGCGGTCGTGCCCATCCTGCGTGAGGTGATGCCGGTCGACATGCCGGAGGCGGCGTTCTATTTGTGGCCCAAGGTCGACAATGACGAGCATTTCACTCGCGAACTGTTCGAGCAGCAGCACATCACGCTGTTGCCGGGCAGCTACATCGCACGCCCCATGCCTGACGGCACCAATCCAGGTCGCCAGCGCGTGCGCATCTCGCTCGTTGCCAAGGTGCCCGAGTGCATCGAAGCCGCGGCGCGCATTCGCGAGTTTGTGAAGAATCGGAAATGAGAACTGGCAACACTAACTTTAGTCAGTAAGCACCCGGTAATTTCGGCTAAACTGCGGCCCATGACCGAGCTAGCCAATATCATTAACGACGCCTTCGAGCGTCGTTCCGAATTCAATCCCAAGAACGCCCCCACCGACGTGCGTGGTGCCGTCGAAGCGGCTTTGACCCTGCTCGACACCGGCAAGGCGCGCGTCGCCGAAAAACGCGACGGCAAATGGGTCGTCAATCAGTGGCTGAAAAAGGCCGTGCTGCTGTCGTTCCGGCTTTATGACAACCGCCCGATGGAAGCCGGCTTCACGCAGTTCTTCGACAAGGTGCCGTTGAAGTACTCAGATTATGACGAAGCGCGCTTCCGCGCCGAAGGCGTGCGCGTGGTCCCGCATGCCATCGTCCGTCGTGGCGCGTTCGTATCGCCGAATTCCATTCTCATGCCCTCCTACGTCAACGTTGGTGCATTCGTCGGCGAAGGCACGATGGTCGACACGTGGGCGACGGTCGGTTCGTGCGCGCAGGTCGGCAAGAACGTGCACCTGTCCGGCGGCGCCGGCATCGGCGGCGTGCTCGAGCCGCTGCAGGCCAATCCCACCATCATCGAAGACAACTGCTTCATCGGCGCGCGCTCCGAAATCGTCGAAGGCGTGATCGTTGAGGAAGGTGCAGTGATCTCGATGGGCGTGTTCATCGGCGCCAGCACCAAGATCTACGATCGCGAGCGCGATGAAGTGACCTATGGTCGCGTGCCTGCAGGCGCGGTGGTCGTGGCCGGCTCGCTGCCGTCCGCGAGCGGCAAATGCGGCCTGTACTGCGCCGTGATCGTGAAGCGCGTCGATGCGCAGACGCGCTCCAAAGTCAGCCTGAACGAACTGCTGCGCGACTAACCTCTACCGCGGGTACTTCGTCACCAGCAGGCTGTAAACAGTCTCGGTGCCGGTGACGAAGTTGCCCATGCGCATGTTCTCGTCGAACGTGTGCTGGTTGTTGTCGGCGTTGACGGTCGGCACCAGCAAGAACGGCAAGTGAAGCGCGTCGACCAGCACATCGGTCGGCACCGTTCCTCCCATCATTCTGATCCGCACCGGATCCTCCTTCGGCACCGGCCCAGTCGCCGATTTCAACGCAGTCATCGCCCAACGTCCCACCGGCGCATCCATCGGCACGCGCGCCGCGGCTTCCACGCTTCCGAGTTTGAACATCGCGAGCTTGTCGTAGCTTGCGCGTTGCTCTCTCGTGGGCGGCGCGTCGACGAGGTGATAACCCTGCTTCTCGATGTGACGTTTCAGCAGCTCGAACAAACGGCGGCCGTCGGTTTCCGGCGTGGTGCGGATGTCGATTTCAGCAATGGCTTCATTGGGCACAATGTTCGCGGCTTTCGCGCCAACGGAAGCCGATGCCATACCTCGCACATTGAGTGACGGATACTGCAGCGCTTCCTGATAGGTCGCACCGACCCCTTCGGGTCGCGCGATGCCCGCTCGCTTCAGCAGCGCGGCCTCATCATCGCCGGTCGCTTTCAGGATCTGGCGATCGGCGTCGGTGAGCTTGATGCCGTCGTAATAGCCTTCGACCAGCACGCGCCCCTCGTCGTCCTTCATCGATGCCAGCAGCGACGCGAGTCGCAGCGCCGGATTCGGCACATAGTTGCCGAAGTGGCCGCTATGCAAGGGTGCCGTTGGCCCGAACACTGTCAGCGTCGCCTGCGTAATGCCGCGATTGCCGAACACGAGCGTTGGCTTGCCGGAGCCGTGCACCGGACCGTCGAGCACGATCAACGCATCGGCTTTGAACAGCTCGGCGTGCGACTTCACGGTCGCCCCGAGACTCGGCGAGCCCATCTCCTCTTCCGAATCCAGCAGCACTTTGACGTTGATCGCAGGCGCCTTGCGCTGCGACTGCAGGACATCCAGCGCCGTCAGCAACATGACGATGGGCGCTTTATCGTCGGAGGCCGAGCGGGCGAACACGCGCAGCTCCGGATCGAACGGCTTTGCAAACAAACGATCGCGCGGCACTTCCTGCCACGCGCCCTGCTCGTTGCGCTGCTTCACGACGGGCTGGAAAGGATCCTGCTGCGCCCACTCCTCCTTGACGATGGGCTGACCATCGAAGTGCGCATAGAACAGGATCGTCGGCACGGAGGCTTTGGCACCGTTCAGCTCGGCAAGAATCATCGGCCGCCCGGCGGGGTTGTCGAGCCGATGCGTTTTGAAGTTACGTTTCTGAAAGCTTTGCTCGAGAAACGCGACGTTGCGCTCGATGTCGCTGGGCTCGACGGCAACGTTCGGCAGACTGAGCAGCTCGAGATATTCGGTGAAGTTCTGCTGCGCGGCGGTGGTGATAGCTGCCGCTTGCGAGCCGGCCAGCGCATTCGATTGCAGCAGCAGGACACAAATGCCCGCCGCGACGCTGTGCACGCTACGCATCACTTCGCCCCTGCACTCTCAACCGCGCGGCCGTCGCGCTTGCCGGCCCACTGCACATACATCACACACTCGTCGCTGAGACAATCGTCGCCATGCGGCTGATTGCCGGGCTGGAACCAATAGCTGCCCGGACCAAGGACCTTGGCGGTGGCTGCGTCCTCGCTGGCGTCCCAATGTTTCATTTCACCCTCGAGCACGACGAGATCGTAGTCCGAGGAGTGAATGTGCATGGGGCCCGCGCCCTTGCCGAACTTCATCAGCATCGACGACGGCCCACTCGCCGGATCACCGCGCAGTACCGCAATCTGCGCGCCCGCCGGCCGGGCGGGATCCACCGGTTGGTACACGATGCTGTCGCTCGGCGTGACGATCATTCGCGGCCCGGACGCGGCGTAGATGCCGGCGGCGAAGCCGAAAGCGGTGCATGCAACTGACAGGAAAATCGCGCGACGACCCATAGCAGACTCCTCCGATTGCTTCGCCGCATCATACGATGTCGGGCGGCTTGAGGGGGCCACGCCGAGCCAAGCGGCCCCCAGCCTGCGACGGACCTTCCTGACAAATCCTGTCAAGAGGCACCGGGCCAGAATAACTCTTGACTAGCGTACTCTTACTTTGATGACCAACCGTGGGGGCTAGTTACCGTGCATCGCGCGCTAGGTGATTCGGTCCGCTCCCCAACGCTTGAGCCCCCTACTGCGCCTATGACTTCCAGCACCAGGCGACCCTGATTAACCTGTACCTGCACCTGTGCACCTATAGGGAAGCCCGCTTGATCCAGCCAACGCCCTTGCAAACGCAAGAACGGCATGGGCTCCGATCGTACATGCTCCCCATGGCGGGCGCGGACTTCTGGATAACGGCAGCTGATCGTCAGGCGGCGCGAGTTCATCTCATCCGGCTCCCAGGTAAACTTTGTCAAGAGGCGTTGAGTAAATTAACTCTCACCAAGAGTACTCTCATTACGAGTAATGTCAACTCACATCCCAACGAACGGCGTTATGCTCAAGTTCTCATAGAGGATTCGATCAGCGGTATGGCTCCCGACGAGCAGCAGTTCTTGAAGGCGCTCGGCGCACGGATCGCGCAGCTGCGCAAAGATCAAGGCATGAGCCAGCAGGTCATGGCCGACGGACTCGGCATCGCCCAGCAGACCTATGCGCACTACGAAGTGGGCCGCATCCGAATGCCGGTATCGCTGCTGCCGGAGATCGCTCAGATCTTCGGCGTCACCACCGATGACCTGCTCGGCCGCAAGATGGCCGCCGCCGGCAAGCGCGGCCCCGCCTCCAAGTTGCAGCAACAGATCGAACGATTGAGCCAGTTGCCCAAGGCCAAGCAGAAGGTCATCATCGAAATGCTTGACGGCGTGCTTAGCCAGAACCGCTAGCAACGAGGCGGCACGCGGCGAACGTGGAACAGCTCGCGTCGCACAATTTAATCCTCGCCCTATGCATTCGCACTGCGTTACGAAGTGCATCCAGCGGATCGATCACCCGTGCCGCGAACCTGCTTGCTGATCTCGCTCGCGCGCTGAACTGAGCACCGATCAGCTACTCAGCGATGCACTGCCGGTCAAGCGCCCGGCAAGGCAGCGCTCAGCCCGCGGCTGGAACGGCGGCTCAAGCAGATCGAACAGCTCAACCCCAAGTCCAAGCAGCAGTTGCTCAACATCATCGATGCATTCATCGCGAACGAAACACTGAAGCAGCGCAGCTCGCGCTGAGGTCAAAGAGGCGACCGACTGAACTACGGCGATTCTCGATGAGCAGGAGGGGTGAGCGATGCTCCGATTTTTCACATACGCATATGTGTTGATCCGCCCTTCAACCCGATTGGATCGGATTCGACGTATCGCCCCGTCGCCGGGTCGTAATCGCGATAGTAGTTGTAGATAAATCGGCCCGACGCGGTTCGTCGTACACGACGACGATTTTTCCAGTGCCTTCGTCGACTTAGCAGCGCCCGAGCCCGCAGCAAGCGTGCCATTCCAAGTTGATGAGCCCGGATGCGAGTTTTGGCTTAGCTCGATAGTGCCCTTTGTTATCTAATTATGCATCCACTTTTGCGATCGTCCGTAACAAAGCTCTGAATGGCGCCAAGTCATCGGCGAGATCGAAGTCTCGCCTTGCCATCAAATGTTGAACAAGCTCCTCGGTCAGCCGCACCAGGTGACGAGCTTGCTCAATCGATGGCGACCTTGGAGTTGCCCTCTGCAATCTCTGATGGGTAGCACTCTGAGATAAAAAAAAGACCAGACCCTCAACGAAATCAGCGCCCGGAAAGCGGACAGCCAATTCAATGAGCCTGGAGAGCAACGGCCACAGCGCTTCGTCTGTAATGCTAGGGATAGCCATGCGGCCCTGTCTCTTATACACATCTCCGAGCC